>JAPLUJ010000560.1 GCA_026397695.1 Verrucomicrobiota bacterium
GGAAAAAACTTGGATTGATCTTCAATCCAAAAGAAATAACGGACAGAGATTGGCTCAGGGAATTTGCACAAGCACCTTCTGTATTAATTTTTGATAAATTTATTCGGGTGTATTTTTCTTGCAGACCGTCGTCGGATGAGAACCCCCATTTCCCCGCCTACCGGTCCGGCCACCGGCTCTTCCAACGGCCTTCACCCCAAAAACAATTTCCTAGCAATCTGTTGCGGGCCGAATTGAGATCTTACGAGATTTGCAAATTGACATCGTCACTATCTTGCTAGATTTTCACGCTCTCATCGGGTTTTGATTCCGGCTTCATCGTAGTTTCGGCGGTTGATTATGACATCGCCGGAAGTTCCTGGTCGATGCCCAACTGCCACGCTTGCTGGCCGTCCGGCTCAACGAGCTTGGGCAAAACGCCCGGCACACCCTCGATGTAGTCGCGTGTCAAGGGTTCTTGGGTTGCAATATGTTGTCTGTTAGACATGGATCAGCGCACGACCCGCGCACCGCCACCGCCGATTTGTTTTTCGACTTCCTTGCGGGTGGCCATCGAGGTGTCACCCGGAGTGGTGGATGCGAGCGCGCCGTGGGCGGCGCCGTAATCGACGGCCTTTTGCGCGTCGTTGAATTCCATGAATCCGAACTGCACACCGGACGCGAACGAATCGCCGCCGCCGACGCGGTCGAGGATTTCAAGTTCGGGATACTTGCGGCTTTCGTGGAAATCACCGGCGTGCCAGAGGATGGCGGACCAATCGTTTTTGGTGGCGGTGATGACGCGGCGCAAAGTGGTGGCGGCCACCTTGAAGTTAGGGAACTCCTTGACCGCGGTTTCGATCATGCGCTTGAAGGCGGCGGTCTCGATGGTGGAAATGTTAGGGTCCGCGCCTTCGACCTCGAAGCCGAGGGATGCGGTGAAGTCCTCCTCGTTGCCGATCATCACATCGACGTGCCGGGCGATTTCGCGGTTCACTTCCCGCGCCTTGGTTAGGCCGCCGATGGATTTCCACAGCGACGGACGGTAGTTAAGGTCGTAGGAAACCACGGTGCCGTGCTGATGAGCGGCTTGGACGGCCTCCACGGTGAGCGCGGCGGTGGTTTCTGATAGCGCGGCGAAAATCCCGCCGGTATGGAACCAGCGGACGCCAAGCTTGCCGAAAATGTGATCCCAATCGATGTCGCCGGGCTTGAGTTGCGAGGCGGCCGTGTTGCCGCGGTCCGGCACGCCGACCGCACCGCGGATGCCGAAGCCGCGCTCGGTGAAGTTCAGGCCGTTTCTAACACCACGACCGATGCCGTCGTCTTCGCGCCATTGGATGAAATCGGTGGCCACGCCGCCTTGCAGGATCAGGTCTTCAATCAGATGCCCCACCTCGTTGTCGACCAAGGCGGTGACCACTGCGGTTTTATAAGCAAAGCATTTCCGCAAGCCGCGCGACGTGTTGTATTCGCCGCCGCCTTCCCACGCGGTGAAGTTGCGGGCGGTACGGATCCGGCCTTCACCGGGATCGAGACGAAGCATCACTTCGCCCAGCGAAATCTGGTCGAAGGCGCAGGCGGACTTGGGCTTGATGGTCAGGGACATGGTCTGCGGGTGGAGTGGTTAGGGTGAGTGCGCTGAAGTATGGCGGACATGGGTGCTTTGCCTGATGACGACCGAAGTAAAGTCGTTAGGACGCCTGCTTGCAAGCTTTTCCGCAGCGTATTGCATGACCAACTCCAACTCTAGCCCGCCCTGCTCACATAAACCTCCCGTCGGACGAGTTGTCGTTAGTAGGGTGATTTGTTTGAATACGAAACACCCACCCAACTAGTTCATCCGCACCCAAAGGTGGCGCATTTCACAGTCGCTCGATTCACCTCCCCTATGGAGTTTTGACGCGAGGGCGCAAACCCTTGATTGCTTGTCTTCATCCACGATGCGAAGCGCCTCTTCCGCATGCCAAGCCGAGTTCGGTGCCTAAGCGAGGGCGGATATCCAACCGTTAATTTTCCCGATCCAATGATTGAAGGTGTGCTCCTGCACAAAAGCGATCATGGCCATGAAGTCATGGGCCGCGCCATGATGCCCGAATTTGAAGCGTTGCATTCCACCAGTGGAACCCGGCTCGGTGATGACGTATTCGCGCTCATCGCGATCATTGCCCTTTGGGGTGGGCAGGCGTTTGCACTCGATGGGAAAAAGGGCATCAAATTGGCTGTGTCGGCGGCCTTCAATGATGAGTGAGGCGGCTCTCGGTTTCACGGTGAGATCGATCTTGCGGCCGGCGTGGGTTTCATCACCCGTTTCAGTGCGGAACTGAACGTGGCTCCAGTTTTCCGAGTCATGGACGGCACTGTTGAGATAATCACAGAGGTGCCCGGTCAAGGCGGTTTCGCCTTGTTTCTGCGGTCGATCGGGATGATCGCGCCATGCCGGTAATTGTTGAGAGATGAAGGCCACCAGTTCGTGCTTCACCGTGCAAGGCAGATGGATCTCCCGGTCAAGTCGGCCTGAGTGAACGTCATGGGAGCCTTCTGCCAGCATGATCGACAAAAGTTAGAATCCTTGTTCGGCCAAGTCCGCCAGGGTTTCGTCGGCATCACGCAGGGCCACGGAGCGGAGCCAGTAGCGCAGCCGGTCAGGTTTCAGCAGATAGATACATGCACCATCGTAAAGCCGGGCGATTCGGGTGATGTTGAGTCCACCACCGCGCCTTTCGCGCAACAGCGCATCGACCTTGCCTTTCAACTCCTCCGCTCCACTCCAGTCCACCTTGCATTTACCAAAGATGTATGGCTGGCAGATCACACCAGGCCAAACCTGCGGCGGCAAGGCCCGCAACTTGTTCTTTCTGTAGATGCCGTTAATCCGCGAGGTATAAACCACGTTGAAAGCAGGCAGTTCAGGTTCTCCTGGTTCCCTCATCGCGGATGAGTCTTCGCCGAGGCGGATGAGATCGCGGTAGTAGTCCACGATGTCGGATATAAGAATTATCTCATGACTTGAAAGGCATAAAGTCTCAGACTTAGGATACGGCAGCGAGAAAATGTCTACCCCAGACAGGGTTGTCGCATGTTGGGTAAATAACTTCACGCTGGTGGCCGCGACAAATGCCCTAAGAACAGAATTGTAATTGGAGAAGAATCTCTGAATTGCTGATAATTGTTCGTGCTCAGAATCCTTTGCGCAAAAGCCGACTGTTTGGTTCTTGTATGTTAAATATGACTTTGTCCAAAGCCCGTGGTGTAGATCGTATTGCTCGCGAACCAGGAGCATTGGCGGTGTGAACCTTCGCTCCGAGCGGGGACCCTCAATAAGCTTGTCGGGCGCCTTCGTGATCGCCGACGAATTGATTCCATCCTTGGTAATCGCTTCGGACGGGAGAAGAGGGCGACCGAGGATATGTGACGCTGGGCGAGAGACCCCTCGGCTGCCTTCGATAAAACCTTCACCAAAATCCCAACCCATCTCATCGGCATATTGGGCCAGTGTTCTGATTTTCTTCAGCCGACTTGCAAAGGCCAAGACCCGTCCTCCACCGAGTAAATCACTCCTCCACACGCCGTCGTTATTGGCTGCCAGCTCACGCGGCAGCCAGTGCATGTCGTAGTAGTCGATGTCGAATCCTTGCTCGGCATCGGCGCGTCCGCTGCGGCGGAAGGTGGCGTGGAGGATTTTCCTGTTAGGTGGTGCTGGCTGCGCCTCGGCGACCACCGCTATCACTTTGGTATCCGCCGAACCCTTTTGGAAGAGCCCACGCACCGAGATGAAGTCGAGAATCTCCCGCACGTCCCAACGCTCAATGAATTTCCGCCGAAAACCGAGAGACTGCTGGTTATAGAGAAAGTTATACTGCTGGAGCATCGACAAGACGCCACCGGAGGCCAACATTTCCATGGACTCGTGAAGGAAGAGATAAGCGACCTGCTTGTCCGGCAAGTCACCGTGCTTTTCTTGATAGCGGTCATAAGCCCGCTGGGCTCCTTCAGTGGTGAGCTTTGAAGCGAAGGGGGGATTACCGACGACGACGCCTACCCTTTCCTTCACTTTCCCCTTCTCCCGGGCTTCAAAGAAACATCCGGTGTGGATAAACCTTTCTTTCAACAGCGGGAATAGCTTCACACTGGCCCGAATCTCCATTGGCTCCAGCGCGTCGCACACAGCGAGGCAGAGACTGAAGGAGGCGAGCTCCACGGCACCCTCTTCCAAGTCCACACCACGGATGCGGGAGGTCAACAGCTTCTTGAGAACGGTCTGGTTGGGGCGCTTCCAATCGTTGCGAAACCGCCAGTGGAGAACGAGGCGCTTGTAGGCTTCCACCAGAAAGATTCCAGATCCACAGGCTCCATCCAGGATGACTTCATCGTTCAGGTCCAGACGATCCAGCCGTTCCCAGCTCAAGACTTCGCCCAACATGAGGCGCACCAGGAATTGCGGAGTATAGACCGCAACCGAAGAATCATGAACAAAAAGTTGGTAGATGTGGCTGATCAACTCCACAGGCAGGTCGGCAAACGAGTAACGCTTCCAGAGGGTAAGCTGGCCGCTGGATTCCTGGCGCGCCTCGATCAACCGCGCAAAGCGGGGAAGTTGTTTGCTTGAGGACAATGTCTCACGCTCCTCATCACTCAGGATGAAAACATGGCCGTTGAAGCGATCTTCAAGATGTTCGAGCAAGCCGACCAGCGCTGGACCATCTGCGAGAACCTGAAAGAACTTGTTCGCGCCTTTCTTAAACCTATCAAAATAGCCCGCCTCAAAGACGTCTCGCTCTTCAAGGTAGGCAATCAGGACGCTCAAAATGAGCAACTTGCGTCTAAGTACTTTGGGTAGGATACCTTCCCGATTCAGGTCATCGTAAAGCTTCTTGACCGCGTTGATGAGGGCCTTCTGTGCCGCCAAATTGCTCGAGAGGAGTTTCTTACACACCTGAGGGTCATCCCAAAGGGTGCCATTGCGCAGGCGCCCGGCGTTCCACCAGGGATCATTGGCAACTTGGGACGCCAGTTTGAGCGTCTTGAATGGCTTGCACACGATCTGGCCGTCCTTCTCAAAATCGGGGCGGTGTGCGCAGCGGAAGAGCTGCACCAGCCCCGCGGTGACCCGATAGACGAGAGGCACGCCACCCCAACTCCAGAGCCGCTGATGAAGGTGAGCAAAATCCGGATCTTGGGACGGTCCATCAGAACGATAGATGAAGGCTTGGGCAATTGGCGGTTTTCCATCATGAGGTGCCTCGAAAAAAACCGCCTGCGCCTTGTAAAATGCGGCCTTTTCCATGATGACGACCTGTTCTGGCAGCAGCTTTTTCCGGTCATATCCTTCCACCGAAACGAGTCCCTCCCCGGCTGCGGCTATATGGCCGTGGCCGAATTCGAGGAGCCACCCTGCTTTATTGTTCATTTGCACACTTTTGAGTGATTAGAAGGCAAAGTGGCCCGGCTGTCCAATCAAAAATTTAGTGGTGTGGAAGAATTTTCGGCACGGTCATTCGATTAATTTGTCGAACCTTCAAATTCCCAGCATTCCGGTAGCCGCAGCCTTGATTGCCGCGAGTTTTTCGCGTTGGGGAGCGGCGCCGCGGGCCTGGTCCGGCTTGCCGCCGCCCTTGCCGCCGGCGATGGCGGCGAGGTCGCGCAGCAGGTCGCCGGCCTTGAGGCCTGCTGTTAGGGCGGCGGGAC
>JAPLUJ010000030.1 GCA_026397695.1 Verrucomicrobiota bacterium
GTTGCGGCGCAGCCACGGCGGTCGCATTTCTGATAGGAAAAACGGCGGTGCCGCGCCGTGTCCTTCCAGCACGCCAAATCGAGCCACTTTCGCCGGGCTTTTTGCAAGCAAACTTCCCGGCGAAAGTGGCTAGATTTTATGAATTTCCGTCATTCGGTCAAGCTGTTTTTTCTATCATAAATGCGCCCGCCTTCGAGTTCTGCGATCAACGTGTTAGAGGGGCGGGACCTAACGTTAATGTGCATCCGCGGGCGCGGTTGAACCATCCGAGGGAGCGCGACTGGAGGGCTTATGCCCGTCGGATGGCACGGCTTGTTCGGCTTTAGGGGTAAATTGCGTCCCATCGTATCGAAAAGTGCGTAAAGGAGCGTCTGAGGCATCTGTTATAACCAGCAGTCCATTGCGGTAAAGTTGTGCCTTCTCATTGGCCCGCAGGTGGCAGGGGAGCACTGCTTTGGTAATATCGGTCCATCCGTCGGTGCTACGCCGCAGAACCTCCAGATTTCTGCCTATTGGATTAATGGTGGATGCGTAGTCAGGATTCTCGCCCTGGCCTACTGCAATCGCGATTGAACACTCATCCAAGCGAAGCACATTAATGTCATTCTGGGCTCCTCCTGTAGAAATGGCCACAAAATCCTCGGGCACTCCCTTCGGGAACATCCGTTTGAATTCAGCAACAGACGGTGGTGACTCCCAAAACTTCATCGGCAAGGCCACGAGCATGTCCACCATCTTATATGATTTTCCGCCTGCATCCCTGTTCCTCGTTGGAGTGCCGGAATGTGTGCATCCCAGAAGCAAGATGGCGGCTATTACCAGAGTGGATGTCGCTTTTTGCATGAGGTCTCTTTCTCTTAGGCCGAACGTTAGAGCGCTGGCACCGGCCAGCAAATGGAAAGAGACTGAGATGAAATTGAGATGCTTATGGCCGGTTGTCCAGCCGCGACTTGTTCGATTCTCTTCATATTGTTGTTGCCGGGAACGGGTGAGTCCTCTGCACCGCGCTCCAGAAAAGGTCACGGTAGCTCATGCAAGCGGAAGAACTCCTTCGGCAAGACGGCGGGCACGACTGTGCTGTTAGCGCCAGATACGGTAGCAGGCTCCCATGTCTTTAGGTCGATGCTTCGATACAATGCCCAATTCGTATATTCGCCGGGCCAGCGAAGAAAGACACCGCTGACCGTCCGACTTATCGTCAGGGTGGGAACCGTTTGCAACGGCTGGAAGGTGGTGACAAGGGTGAGTCCACCTCCCTCGAAGTGTGGAGCGAGGTGCAAGCCATTGCCGAGATCGAGCCCCACGAAGTCCGAGAAGTCTCCCGTGGCGGATGGAAAGCTGGCGATATCAAAGGTGTCGCCGGTCAGCGGCAGGAATCCGTTGCGCAGCGTCAGAGTGAATGGACCGCTGAAATGCGGAGGCTGGGAAAATTGAATCTTCCCATAATCCGTCCCGGCTGTGGTGCCGGCAAGAGACGCGCTGAGGGTGCCGGAATATTCACTGTTGAAATTGATCGTCCCCACCAGCGCTTCCACCGTGCCAGAGTTATTGACGGGAATGTTGATGGTGGTGGTGCCAGTGGCGGCACTCTTGCGCAGCGTGCCCGCGTTGGTGATTAGCCCGAGTTCGTAGCCGGGGTATCTGATGAGTTGGTCA
>JAPLUJ010000215.1 GCA_026397695.1 Verrucomicrobiota bacterium
GAGCGCTTCATGGGCTTGGCGGACAGGAATGTCCGCGCTCCTTATGGCATGCGCACTTCACGGGCCTTGCGGACGGGAATGTCCGCACTCCTTGAAAGCCGGGGCTCCGCAACGCCGATCCTCACGGGTCAGCGATGCCCAGGTCCTGGCAGATTTTTTTGGCCAGAAGATCGTGGATTTCCTGATGTCGGGGCACTGCGGATCGTTTGTTAGACCGACGGTTCCGCCACCACGAGTGGTTGCCACCTTCGCGCACCAACTCGCAATCCATGGCCGTCAAATGCCGCAAGAGGGCCCGTCGCTTCATACGCTCACGGGTTCTTCGGTGAAGTTGCCACGTGCGGCGGCTCGCGCGTCCGCCCGGTTGAACTCCAGCGCTTCCCTCAGCATCTCCCGCAGCGACAACAACAACGCCTCCTTCGTGCGTTCCTGCGCATTGACACCAGGAACTTCCTCGATCCAGCCGATCCACCAACCACTGTCCTGTTTGGTGATTGCCGTATAGGTCGCCGCAGGGGTCGCATTCGTCATGAGACAATCCTAGCCGCCCTTGAGCGCCGCGCAAGCCTTGAAAAGACGGGTATTGGTCAGAGGTCAGAGGATTGTTAGATTGACGGTTCCACCAAGTCGGTGGCGCGCTCTCGCCGAGAGCGCCTGTCAAAGGCATGAGCCTGAAGTGTCCCTGCAGAAGAAATCTTCCGGACTTTCTTTGACGACTCATGCTCCCGCATGGTCTGCGGCCTCGGGGCTCCGCAACGCCGTTCCTCAAGGGGGGCGCGGGCGGCCCCGCCCAATCCTGTTCAATTAAGAAATTCGAACCGCAGATGGACGCAGATGAACACAGATAAAATCAAAAATCTCTCTTCATCTGCGTCTATCTGCGTTCATCTGCGGTTAAAACCCTCTTCTCGTCCTGCTTAATTGAACGGTATTGGGCGGCCCCGCCCGTGATCTTCATGGGCCAACGGGCGAGCCGCGCCGTTCCCCTCTTCTTTTCCTGCCTTCCTCATTTCTCATTCCAAGTTCATTGGCCTTGCGGACAGGAATGTCCGCAGTCCTTATGGCATGCGCGCTTCATGGGCTTGGCGGACAGGAATGTCCGCACTCCTTTTGGCATGAGCGCTTCATGGGCTTGGCGGACAGGAATGTCCGCGCTCCTTATGGCACGCGCGCTTCTTGGGCCTTGGCGGACAGGAATGTCCGCACTCCTTTTGGCATGAGCGCTTCATGGGCTTGGCGGACAGGAATGTCCGCGCTCCTTATGGCATGCGCACTTCACGGGCCTTGCGGACAGAATGTCCGCGGTCCTTATGGCATGCGCACTTCACGGGCCTTGCGGACAGAATGTCCGCGGTCCTTATGGCATGCGCGTTCCTTAGGCCTTGCGGACGGGAGGGGGCGGCTTCATGATGTGCCCATGCAGCCGTCCTCGCTGGCCAAATACCGTGCGTTTCCCACCGTCGCCCTGCCCGACCGCTCGTGGCCGGACAGGACGCTCGACCACGCGCCCGAGTGGTGCTCGGTCGATCTGCGCGATGGCAACCAAGCGCTGCCGCAGCCGATGTCGATCGAGGAGAAGCTGGAGTTTTTCGATTTGTTAGTGCGGGTGGGCTTCAAGCAGATCGAGGTGGGTTTTCCGTCGGCGGCGGACACCGAGTTTCATTTCCTGCGGCGCTTGATCGAGGAAAACCGGATTCCCGCGGATGTGACGGTGCAGGTGTTGGTGCAAACGCGCGAGCACCTGATCCGCCGGACATTCGAGGCGATTCGCGGGGCGCGCCGGGCGATTGTGCATATCTATAACTCGACCTCGCCGCTGCAACGCCGGATCACCTTCGCGGACGCCACGCGCGAATCGATCCGCGACATCGCGGTGGAGGGTGCGCGGTTGGTCAAGGAATTGGCTGCAAGCGTGCCGGAAACCGAGGTGGTGCTGCAGTATTCACCCGAATCGTTTTCCGATACCGAGCTGGATTTCGCCCTCGAGTGCTGCCACGCGGTAATGGCTGTCTGGCAGCCGACGCCGGCGAAAAAAATCATCCTCAATCTGCCGGCGACCGTCGAGTGGACCACCCCGAACGTGCATGCCGACCAAATCGAGTGGATGTGCCGGCACTTGCAAAACCGTGAGTCGGTCATCGTTTCGCTGCACACCCACAACGACCGCGGCACCGGCGTGGCGGCCACCGAGCTCGGCCTGTTAGCCGGCGCGGACCGCGTCGAAGGCACGCTCTTCGGCAACGGCGAACGCACCGGCAACCTCGACATCGTCACCGCCGCCCTCAACCTCAACAGCCACGGCATCCCGTCCGGCCTGGATTTTTCCGACCTGCAAGCGATCCGCACGGTGTATGAACGGGTCACCCGCCTCAATGTGCCCGAACGCCAGCCCTACGCCGGCGAACTCGTTTTCACCGCCTTCTCGGGCTCCCATCAGGACGCCATCAAAAAAGGCCTCGACCGCCGCGCCGAGGAAACCATCCGCAATCCACACGTGCCGTGGGGCGTCCCCTATCTAACCATCGATCCGCAGGACATCGGCCGCTCGTATGAGGCGATCATCCGCATCAATTCCCAATCGGGCAAAGGTGGCGTGGCCTGGGTGTTAGACCGCGAGCACGGCTTCGACCTGCCGAAAACCATGCACCCGCAGGTGGGTAAACGCATCTACGACCTGGCCGATGCGCTCGGCCGCGAACTCACCGCCGATGAAATCCGCGACGCGTTTTTCCGGGATTTTGTCAATCTGGCGAGTCCGCTGGATGTGATGGATTACGAGCTGATCCACCAGGTGGGTGAGCGCGGGCGGGTGAAATGCGAGGCGAGCATCCTCAACCATGGCGCGCAGCAACACATCGAGGGATTCGGCAATGGTCCGATCAACGCCTTCGTGCATGCCCTCGAAAACACCGGCCTGAAAGACTTCAAGGTCACCGACTACCGGTCGCACGCGGTGCGCGGCGGATCGGATGCGAGCGCCGCGTCCTACGTCCAGCTCCAGCATGACGACGGCCGCCTGTTATGGGGCGCGGGCGTCGATCCCTCGATCGAAATGGCCGGCCTCAAGGCGCTCGTCACCGCATGGAACATGCTACATCTTTAACACGCCTGAACCAATCGGTAAAATATATTTTCGCCCCCCTGCAAATCGGTCTAACTCCTTGTTATATGGGGCTTGCAGCCGCTGTCGGACGCTCTGGTTTTCTTGCCAGACCAGGTTCCGGTATCGAATTACCTTGAGGTGATTGGAGAATCCCGTTAAACGCTTGGAATCCTGATAGGCGACAGGTGTTCCGTTAGTGGATCACGCTCTCGCAAGAACAGCATCCAACTAACCCCCCCAATTCCCAACACATGAAATCCCCGCGCAACCATCCGCACCGGTTAGCCACGCTCGGTTTGTCGGTACTCACAACCGCCCTGTGCAGCCCTGCGTTGCACGCTGCGGTAACTCTCAATGGGACCGATACCTTCGTGGTGTCGGGCACTCCGACGGGTGACCTCACGGTTACCGGTGATCTGAGCGTCGTGAAAGGCATCGACATCGGCATCACGTCCGCGACCCCGGCGCTCGCGGCGGTGCAACTCAACTACTTCGGCGGCCCCGTGAATGCCGCGATGTTCGACCTCACCGCCGCTCTCGGCACCCTCCGCTGGCGCGACAACCTGGTGGCCACGGCACGCGATAAAATGGCGCTCGATGGCGCCAACCTCCTCACCCTCTACAAGTCCGACGGCACGGGCGTCGGCATCCTGCTCAATCCGAACACCGGCCAGCTCGATCTATCAGGGACCGGCAGCGGAATTTATGCTGGGGGCACTCCGGTCTTCAACATCGGGCCCACGGGCAATCTGCTATTTGGCAACCGGCCGATCAATATTTCCGCGACCACGCCAGCCAGTTCATCCACCACCGGTGCCTTGACCGTTACCGGCGGCCTCGGGGTGGCGATGGATGCCTATATCAACGGGATCCGGGTGGGCAAGGGCGGTGGCAACGTAGCCAGCAACACGGCTTATGGCGTGAACGCGCTGCAAGCCAACACCAGCGGATCCCTCAACACCGCTACAGGTTATGAGGCGCTCGGGTATAACACCACGGGATATTACAACACTGCCGCAGGATACCATGCACTGCGGGCCAACACCACCGGATTCTCCAACACCGCAGCCGGTATTTATGCGCTGCGGGCCAACACCACCGGCGGCAACAACACCGCTGCCGGTGCTTATGCGCTTTTTTCCAATACCACCGGATCTTGCAATACCGCCACCGGGTATTATGCACTGCGGATCAACACCACCGGCGGCGCCAACACCGCCTCAGGCTATCAATCACTTTATTACAACACCACGGGATATGCCAACACGGCTGCAGGTTTTTACTCCCTTTTGTCCAACACCACGGGATACTACAACACCGCCGCAGGGTCTTATGCGCTCTATGCCAACACCACGGGTGGCTCAAACACCGCCGCGGGTTCTTTTTCGCTCTATACCAACACCACGGGATACTACAACACCGCCGCAGGTTCTTATGCGCTCTATGCCAACACCACGGGTGGCTACAACACCGCCGCGGGTTCTTTTGCGCTTTATTACAACACCACGGGCGGCAACAACGCCGCCTACAGCTATGGCTCGCTGCGGTCCAACACCACCGGATCCTCCAACACCGCCTCAGGCTATCAATCGCTTTATTACAACACAACGGGCGGGTCCAACGTGGCCATCGGATCCAGCGCGGGAAAATTTCAAGCCAATGGCAGCACCACCTTGGCCGTAACAAACAACAGCATCTACATCGGCGCGGATACCCGCGGGTTTTCCAACCTTGACCAGAATTCCATCGTCATCGGCGCATCCGCCGTGGGTGAGGGCGCGAACACCACCGTCATCGGCAATAGCAGCACCCTCAAAACCCATCTTTACGGCACGGTCAATGCCAGCGCGTTCACCATCAACAATATCCCGATCATGACCCCCTCATATGGATCTCACAGCGTGCTTTCCAACGGTGCCATCCTGGCGCTTGGCAACTATGCAAATGCCACCCAACAGGACGCCATTGCCATCGGCACAGGCGCACAGGCATCGGGCGGGGGGTCTCTCGCGCTCGGCAGTAGCTCGTATTGTGATCCCTCCGCATATAACAGCTTGGCAATGACGGGCGGTCGGGCCACCAATGGTTATGCCATAGCGGCCGGATATGGCGAGGCCAACGGGGAATTCAGCATGGGCATTGGCACAGGCGTCGCGGATGGAGCGTCTTCCATCGCGCTCGGTGGCTGTGATTGGCAATACGGCAACTGGCCGGGCAATCACAGCACCGGCGAGAATTCCGTGACCCTCGGCGGTGTGGGGAATCAAGCCATGGGGTTTTCCAGCATTGCCGCGGGATTCTGGACCACGGCGCCGAGCGCGCATGCAGTGGCACTGGGATCCCTCAATCTCGCGTTGGGATCGGATCCTAACGAATGGGTGGAAAACGACCCGCTTTTCGAATTGGGCAATGGCTATGCTCCCCGCAACTGGACAGAACCGGATGCCAGTACCCGCTCCAACGCCATCACCACCCTCAAGAACGGCCAAACCACGCTGACTAACAAGCAATGGAAGGCACATGCAAGCACACCGCTCGCGGATCCCGCCGCCGGCACCGCCAGCGGTGGCGAAGCCCTGGTCGTGGAAGGGCACACCCGGCTCAAAGGCAAGGTCGTCATCGAACAGGCCCAAGGTGACATCTCCATGGGAATCTATGGCCCATAATCCTATAGCGTCGGTCTGCGACCGTCGCCGATCAATAACGCGCCGTCCCCACCACCCACTCTATTCCACCCCCCATGCGTCAATCCCCCCCCATACGTCATTTCCCCCCCACGCGTCCCCTCCCCCGCATCGCCGCCGGTGCCTTCTTTGTGCTGCTGCTGGCGGTGCGGGGGAATCCTCCCGCGTGGTGGCAGGAGGGCGATCTTCCCGTCATCGATCCCACCGCTGGCTCTAACAACCAAGGCCCCGCCAATATCGGCCAGGCCAAATGGATGGCCATGCGCGCTCTGGAAACCCTCGCCACGCTGGACCCCGCTCTCGCCGCAGGAATCCGTGACAAGTTGACCCTCCCCCAACCGAAGCCGTCCGCTCCGGAGCAATTCGACCCTGCGATTCTCGACTTCACGATTCCCCCGACGCTGCCGGCCGACTGGCAGGATCGCCAGCGCGCCCCTCTCCTGATAGGTCAGTTGAAAGCCATCGCCGCACCGTTCTATGACCGGTTGCACGTAGTGGCGACGGATTGGTTAGACCATGAAAGCGCCGATCCCGCGACCCAAGGGCAACTCCAACTCAACGGCACCAGAGACCCGAATGATCCCGCCCATTTCTATCCGTGGTCTGCGGATCCCGGTGACGACCACAACCATGCCCCCGCCACCATCGGCCAACTCAAGGCGGTCTTCTCGCTGCGCTTTGAAACCATCGATGCCGACCGCGATGGCCTGAGTGACTTATGGGAAATGCGCGGCTTTTCCAATCTCGATCAAACTGGCATCGGGGATCCGGATCATGACGGCCTCACCAATCTGCAGGAACAGGTTATGGGATCCAACCCGACTGCCGTAGGGATCGATGCCGATAGCGACGGCCTGCCGGACGACTGGGAACTCGCCCATGCGGGAACATGCGCCGTTTACCCGCCGCTGCTCAACGCCACGCTGTATCGCCGCCAATCCACCGAAGCACCAGCCTTCCTCAGCAATGACACCGCCGCGCCGGTCAACTATACAATCACCCTGAGCGACAACATGCGACCCGGATACTCATTCCTTGACTCGGTCACGGGTGGCGTGCCTTTCGTCTGGGAGGAAATCCGCTGGACCGGCACTCGCCTTGCCGCCATCTCAAATGCGGATGACTTGTCTCAGGCGGTGGGTATCGCCGGATTCACGTTTCCATTCCGCGGGTCGGACTTCAGTCAAGTGTATGTGAGTTCCAACGGATTGCTGACCTTCGGGGAGGACTGCACGGCCTATAACAATACCACACTCCCAAGCGCCCCCCCCATGCCAGCTCTCATCGCCGCGCTGTGGGATGATTTGGACACCCGCACCACGGGCGACATCTACTATATGGAAAAATCCGACCGGCTGATCGTCCAGTATCAGGATGTCGGCAAATACGGGGACACCGGAACTTACACCTTCCAAGTGGTGCTCTTTGCCAACGGCCTCATCCAACTGCGCTACCACACACTCACCGGCAGCACCACGGCCTGCACCGTGGGAATCCAGGATGCAACGCGAACCCTGGCGTTGCAGATGGCTTGCAATGCCGCCTATCTAACCGATCAGATGGCCATCGAAATCCGGCACGAATCGGCGTTCTTCAGTGCCGCACCCTTGACCGGAACCCTGCCCGCGCATTCCGTCGCCATGATTTCAGGTGTGTTCCAATCCCTCATGCTCCCTCCGGCCACTTATGATGCCACCCTGTCCATTGCCCATGACGGCGGCGGGTACACCCCGCCAGCGATCAACGCCCGGCTCCGCGTGCTCGACCATCCCACCACGGTGGCACTTGTGAAGCCGTTGGCAGACGGCACCATGCTGCAATGGAATGCCCTTGAACTCCGTGCAACCGCAGAAGATGCCGATCGCTTGGAGAGGGTCGAATTCCACGATGGCACGCTCCTGTTATGTTCCTCCAGCGGCCCGTATTTCTCCTTCTATATCTGGGAACCGTCCCCCGGACCGCACTCTTTCGTGGCACGCGCATTCGACGTGTTTGGCACGGCTACCGACTCCGCTCCGGTAATGTTCACCATCCTCATGGATACGGATCATGACGGCATGCCCGACGATTGGGAAGCGGCGCACGCCCTCAACCCCAACGACCCCGCCGACGCCACCCAGGATCCGGACCACGACGACTATACAAATCATGAAGAATACCAGAACTCCACCAACCCCCATGTGGTCGAGGATACCGACGGCGACAGCATGCCCGACGGCTGGGAGATCCACCACGGCCTAGACCCGGCCCTTGACGACAGCCACCTCGATCATGTATTTCCTCAATCCGAACAGTGCCGCTGGCGAGGATGGAAATGCCGGCGACCCGGACGCGGACGGGGTCACGAATTTCGTGGAATGGCAATATGGCAGCAACCCGCGCAACCCGGACACCGATGGTGACGGAACCAATGACGGCGACGAAATCGATCAAGGTTCCAACCCCAACGACGCCGCAGACAACGGCGTTCCACCACCCGCCGATGAAATGCTGCCGGTCACGTTCCGGGTTGGCGACCCCAGCGAAAGCCGATCCGAGACATGGAATATGCGCATCACCGGCCTAGGCCCGCAGGATCGCAGAACTATCAGCGTGGCCAGCCCGTCCTACGGTGAAATAGGGCAATTGTCCCTGCAACTGCGCCGCAACAACCGCTACGAGGTCACTCTCGAACACCTGCGCACGGAGCCCTGGAAACTGAAAGCATACGGCAGCCCCGACTTTGATTGGGAAGCACAAATCGACGGCCTGCCAACAACCCAAGTGCTGCAAAACGCCGCCACCCAAACCACCGCAAACACCTGCTTCGTGCTCAAAAACCACTGGCTCGTCGATAACAAGGACGGCTTGCTCGGAGTTGTTAATCAATCATTTCACGCAACCAACTTCACCCCAGGCAAAAAAGCCCTCCTCCAACCCATCTCCATCGCCGTCGACGCCAACCGCGACGGCATGATCAATGAAGCCGACCGGGGCAAGGTAACCAAACAGAATCCCTGGAGATTCTGGAACAACGATGACAGTGACATTGGAGATACGGGAGGTTCTGATATTCCTCATGAGACCCAAGAGGATTTCTGTAACACGAGCATCACAAGCATGCGCGATCTGATTGACTATTTTCCGGCACGACTCGAAATCCGGAATTTGCTCCAAATACTCCCGGAAGATAAATATACTTACTGGCTTTCCTATGATCCGGTGTATTACATGCGAACCGACAGCTATAGTGGGTTTAGAAGTCCGTTCCTGAAAGTCGCTTGGAATCCCGAGGCCGTTGCGGAGCCTGACGGGACCAGCCTGAATTCCGGAGCATGGCAGAAGGATTTAGCCAAAGCCTCCATCCTGCTTGGCAAGAATCTCTATTTTGTCAACCCCTATGCGAGCGGCGGCACGGAAACAAGCATTAGGATACCATCTGCCATGCTGCAAGCCGCCAAGGCGGGTAATGGACTGATCTGGCTCTCCTCTGGCCACGCAAATCCGACGCTTTCAGCACCTTTGGAAATGAAAGTTAAAGATTCGAGCAACCATGTGGTTGCGTTCTGCTCGCTGCCCCTCTCCATTTCCAGCGTGGAGGATATGTTACGATTGAAGTACGTCACGCCCGGAGCGGCGGATCTGACCCAGGCAGACATCCCTGGAAATCCGCCCAACTGGCCGGACGCAGATCGCAACGGCAAGCACTTCGTTTTCGTCCATGGATACAATGTCAACGACAAGCAATCAATAGGGTGGGCAACCGAAATGTTCAAACGAATGTTCTGGAGTGGCAGCAACGCCCGCTTCAGTGCCTTCGCTTGGTATGGCTATCAAGGCCAAACAGCAGATCTTCCAGTAGCGGGACGCATCACTCCAGACTATCAGGTGAATCTTGAGCACGCCTTCGGCACCGCGAAGTCTTTCAAACAGTTTCTTTATCGTCTTGAGGGCGTGAAAACTGTGGCCGCCCACAGCATGGGTAACATCGTCGTCGGCAGTGCCATGCACGACTGGGGGGCACGGCCCGCAAACTATCTCATGGTCAACTCCGCCGCAGCCAAGGAATGCTACGATCCACGAGAGGCCGACGATGCCGTTCAGGACGCGCGCATGGTGCATCCAGCGTGGAAGGATTATCCCAAACCATTGCGTGCCAGCGAGTGGCACAGGTTGATTCCACCAGACGCATGGCCCTCCTCGGATTGGCGTGGCAAGCTCACGTGGAAGGGACGGCTCGAAAACGTCATCACGAATGGCGGACAAACCAAGGTTTACAACTTCTACTCCTCCGGCGAGGAGGTCCTCAACAACCCCGAGACCAACAACCCGGACTTGAACAGCTCGAACCCCTTCGACAACGGGAAAATGTCTTGGGCAACCTCTAACAAAATGTGGGCGATGCAGGAGAAGCGCAAGGGCCTCGGACTGACCGGCTTGGTGCACTCCAGCAACTACGGCGGCTGGATGCCCAACCTGCTGCCCTTCATCCCGGCAATCCACGTCCAATTTACCAACGAGTGGGGACTCCTTAACCGCATGAAGACTGCCACCGAACTGCCCGCACTGAGTGATCCCAAAAACTATTTACCAGCGGAAAAAACCTTCCTCCGTGCACTCTCCACCAAACCCTTCTTCGATGATACCAGCCACGTCGCGCTCTTCACACCGGAAACTGGCAACACCTCACCAGGCTCGGCATACGCAGAACAGCACAGCAACACCCTAATCTCCGAATGGCCGGAATCAGACGCAAATGAGGGAGAGCAATGGGATCAGGAAGGGAATTTGCGGCCAAACCGCCCCTGGCTACACAGTGACATCCGGGAAAAGGCGTTTTCTCACAACTGGAAGGTCTTTAAAAAGTTTGTTGAAATAGGAACTCTAGATCAAAGTAATCAATAATGAAAACAATCATTCAAACCATGTTTTTGGGGGCAATTATCCAGCAACTAGCCTCGTGCCAGCAGGTATCCGAACAGAACTATGAAATCAAGGCTGAAGTGACACACGAAGATGGCAGTCCTGTGGCAGGCGCGAAATTGAGTGCCCTTTATCTGAAGCCCGTGTCGGAATCCCCGATCCTCATGGGCAAACCCACTCCTACCGAAATATC
>JAPLUJ010000689.1 GCA_026397695.1 Verrucomicrobiota bacterium
GGGAGGGTGCGCCGACCACCGCGGGAATTTGCTTTGCCAGATTGGCATGGCAAAGACAACTCCGCATTCTTTGCTATCACAATTTGTGATCTCAAAGATGCTGGGTCGGAGCTTGCGGTCACAAATTGTGATCGCAAGGTTTCCGTTTCATTTTCAGTGAGTTGAAACATGAAATCGGCAGGAAACCGGTCAATGTTTCGCTGAACGGCTTGATTGAGTGTGCCTGTGGTCACGCCATAAAGCTCCGCCAGATCGGAATCGAGTATAACCTTTTCGTGGCGGAGGTAATGCACCAGCGGAGCGAGCTTCTCCGGGACGAGCATGGTGCCGGGAGCAGCCGCTTTGGCGTTTTCACGAGTGGGGATTGCGTTTTTCGTGGCGGGCATGGGGAGATGTTAGGTGTGGGTGTGGAGGATGGCGGGACAGGGCCGGCGGCGAGAGGCAATGAGATGAGAAAGGGAAGGCGCGTGCGGCGCGGTTCTTTCGCGGCACCTTGGCGGGCGTGTCTGGAGACGCGCGGTCCGGCGGATGCGATGGCGGTTCTTGAGCGAGTCATTGGCATGCGAGTCTGGAGACTCGCGGTCCTTTTGGCGGGTGCTGGATGGGGTGAGTTCAAAGTGGCGGATTTTTCCCGAACGGTCGGAATCTGGCAGAATTTGTTATTTTGGGGAAGGAGCAAGTGAGGCGGAGTGGGGAAAGTTTCTTGTCATGGGTCAATGGTGGGAGAGGAGAAGAATTTGCTGGTGTTGGGTTTTCAGTTTGTAGGGAAGACGTGAGTTCTTCACGCAGTACGGACGCGGTGAAAAGGTCGGAGGGGGTTCAGGATGACCGGTTCCAAGCCTGCCCGGCGGGCGCGTTCTAGGCGCTCTCATCGAGAGCACGCCACCTCAAGAGTGGACCACCTCGGGGAATCCACTGTTAGATCGTGTTCACCTCATGCGGGAGCACCCACCGCGCCCGGGATCGGTCCGTCGTCCTCAGGGAGGTCTTCGCCAGCGGTTTTCGGCACGGGTTTTTTCTTGAACTCTTCGGGGACCGGCGGTGGTTTGGGAGCCGACGGTGGATTTTTCATTTCCCCGAACTCGATGATATCGCGCAGGTGGCTGGCATCCAGTGTTTCGAATTCCAGCAGCGCCTTGGCGATGAGCTCCACTTTATCGCGGCCCTTGTTGAGCACATGGGTGGCGGTTGCGTAGGCTTCATCGATGAGGCGTTTGATTTCGGCATCTATCATGCGGGCGGTGTCATCCGAATAGTTGCGCGGGCGGGCCAATTCGCGGGCGAGGAATACCGGGCCATCGCCTTCGCCGTATTCGACCATGCCGAGTTGCTCGCTCATGCCCCATTCGCAGACCATGTGGCGGGCGAGCGAGGTGGCCTGGCGGATATCACCGGATGCGCCGTTAGATACATCATTGCTATGGAAGCCTTCGGCGATGCGGCCGCCCATGGTGACGATGAGACTGGCGAGAGCTTCTTTTTTCTGGGTCGAGTATTTATCGCCGTCGGGCAAAAACATGGTTGCGCCGAGGAAAGGACCGCGCGGAATGATGGTCACCTTGTGGAGCGGATGGGTGTCAGGCAGCACCATGTTGAGGTATGCGTGACCGGCTTCGTGCCAGGCAGTGCCGGTTTTCTCCTTGTCGGACATCGCGAGACTACGGCGTTCGCGGCCCCAGCGGACTTTGTCGCGGGCTTCCTCCATTTCGTCGAGCGTCACCGCGCTCAGCCCGCGGCGTGCCGCGAGCAGCGCGGCTTCATTGACCAGGTTGGCCAGTTCCGCACCCGAAAACCCGGGCGTGCCGCGGGCAATTTTTGATAGATCAACGCCGACGGCGAGCTTGATTTTTCTAACATGGACACGCAGGATTTCCTCGCGGCCATTGACGTCGGGCAGGTTGATCGTGACTTGGCGGTCGAAGCGGCCCGGGCGGAGCAGCGCGGGGTCGAGCACGTCCGGGCGGTTGGTGGCGGCGATGATGATGACGCCCTCCTGGGTTTCGAAGCCATCCATTTCGACGAGCAATTGGTTGAGTGTTTGTTCGCGTTCGTCGTGGCCGCCGCCCATGCCGTGACCGCGGTGACGGCCGACGGCGTCGATTTCATCGATGAAGATCAAGCAGGGCGCGTGTTTTTTCCCTTGTTCGAACATGTCGCGGACCCGCGAGGCGCCGACGCCCACGAACATTTCGACGAAATCCGATCCGGAGATTGAGAAGAACGGCACATCCGCCTCGCCGGCGATGGCGCGGGCTAACAGGGTTTTGCCGGTGCCTGGAGCGCCGACCATCAGCACGCCCTTGGGGATCGAACCGCCGAGTTTCTGGAACTTGCGCGGATCGCGCAGGAAATCCACGATTTCAAACAACTCTTCCTTGGCCTCCTGAATGCCCGCAACATCCTTGAAGGTCACTTTGTTCCGATCCATGGTGAGCAGGCGTGCCTTGCTCTTGCCAAACGACAGCGCCCCGCGACCGGCGGATTTCATCTGCTGGCGGAACAGGAAAAACAGAATGCCAATGACTAACAGAAATGGCAGGAAGGTGAACAGCGCGTTTTTCAGATAGTCCGTGGTGCGGTCATAACCAGCTTTGGTTTGCACGAGTTTCTTCAGGTCGTCGGCGAGAATAGGGATGGAAACCGTGACGACCATCTGGGTGGCTTCGAGCGGTTTACCGGCGGCATCCTTCTTGGTGACAAGATTGATGCAGCGTTCGCGGGTGCCAACGATCACCGCATCCCGTGAACCCGCAGTGGTCAGCATGCGCAGCGGATTGACCGCATCGGTAGTCTTGATCTCACCCTTGGCATTCGCCTTGCGGAATTCCGCCAGTGAAAGGGTTTCCACGTCACCCTCGATGGGCGTCTCGGCCTTGGTGGCGATTTGCTGCATGCGGATGTCCTCGCCGAGCATGTCACGGATTTGATCTCCCTGGAGGTCGAGATTGACGAGCACCCGGAAGTCGCCGCGTTTTTTCTCCGGATCCTTGGGTTCCACCATTTCCGGAGCCACCCAACAAGAAATGGTCGCGTCATAAGCGCTGTCACTGGTGATGACCTTGAGCGGACGGCTCGGGTCATCGGTGATGACCCGGCCTTGGTCCCAGATCTGCCGGAACTGCGAATAGCTGAGGTTTTTGACCGATTTGTTCATCGGTTGCCAAAACGCCACCCCGAGAATGACCGCAGCGACCCCGAGCAAAACCAGCAAACGCCAATTGAACTCACTGGCATCGCCGGATGGCCGGTTCGGAGGATTCGGGGGAGGATTGGAATTCGGTGAGTCGGACATGGTGGCTTGATCATACCCGGACGACAGCGGCAGTGTGGCGCGGTAATCACACCCGCCGGAGCTTCCGAGAGCAAGTGAGTATAACCGCTAAGAAGGAAAAGAAAAACCTTTTTTGCGCGGTTCTTGCGAGAGAGCGCCACATCTGCCTAGAACAAGCGCGTGGACCCACCCGTTCCATTCAAAGACCTTCATATCCCGTTCGGTCAGACGCGTGTGGTGCGCTGGTTGCGGGCCATTCCGGGAGTGGCACGGCTGCGCGCCTTGCGCCCCGGCGCGGATGCCCAGGTGGGGGTGCTGATTGATGCGTTCGCGGCATTCGCCACCTTGGATGGCGAGCTCAGTCCGTTGGAGGCGGATTTGATTCTCGATATGCTGCGCAGCGCATTTCCCGAGGTGGACCACGGGTGGCTGGGACACCGTTTGCAACGTGCGGTGAGAAATCCCCGACCCTTGCAGAGTCTGGCGATCGAGTTGAAAAACAGCTACGATGATTCCGGCAAGCTGGCCATAGGTCTGCAGTTGTTCACCTTGGTGGACGCCGCAGGCCGCTCGGAACGCAACCGGGCGACTTTCGAGGTGTTCATGCGCCGCTTGGGCCAGCCCGGGTTTGGCACGGCGATCCTGCGGGAAATGCGCGGGGATATCGGGCATCTTGGCACCGAGGAGCTGCCATTCGAACGCCTGATTTTCGGCAGGGCGGGTGCGGATGTCATGCTGCCACCGGCGGCGGTGGATCATGAGTTCCGCGTTTACCGCGCCGGAGATGTCATGCTGGTTAGAAACACGGGTTCCGCACCGCTATGGATCCGGGGCAGATCGGTGGCCAGCGGCTCCTTCCTGCGGATGCGTGAGCGCCAACCGTTAGTCGTGCCGGGATGGACGCTGAGCTATGAGGCCCTGATGTTTTTCCTCGACGTGAAACGCACCGGCAACGCCCCGCTCATCTACTTGGAAGCGGGAGAAACCGGACTCACGGCCGAGCGAACCCGCAGCCGCCAGAGCGCCCTGCGGGTGCGCTTCGGATTGGACGCGGAAGTCGAGGCCTTGCAGGACACGGAGCTCCACGCGGGCAGCCGCGGACCTCTGAAAAAAGGTGATGTGGTCATCTGCCGCAATCATGAACGGCTGGGCGATGAGTTCGGCTTCAGCCTTTCCATCAACGATCTGCGGCGCAAGGCCAACCAATCAGCCAGACGCTTCCGCCTCGCCGGCGACCGCCAGGAATACCTGGTTTCCAACGACGCTGCCGCGCTGGCACATGGCGATCTGCTGTTAGGCCCGAAGCTTTCCCCGAAAGCGGTGCTGTTCATCCGCTATGACGCGCAACGTGCGGAAGGCGAGTTGCAAATCCGCGAGAGCAACGGTCCGATCCTGGTGGATGGCGTGGCGGTGCGCCTCTCGGCCACTTTGAAGGATGGTTCGCTGATCCGCTTGTCCGGCAGCCAAGCGGTGCGCTGCCGTTTCAGCGAGGGTTTTCTCGATGAGGAACGGACACTCATAGAATCCTTGCAAGTAGAGGATTTGATTCATGATTTCGGGCCGGATGCGCGGGCGTTGGATCACATCAACTTCGAAGTGAAACGTGGCGAGATGCTCTGTATCATCGGCCCCAGCGGCAGCGGTAAAAGCACCCTGTTAGCCGTCCTCTCGGGCCAGCGGGAACCGACCCGCGGCAAGGTCAAACTCAACGGCATTTCCTTGTATGAACGCTGCGAGCATCTGGTGCCGTTCATCGCCCACATGCCCCAGGAGGAGGCTCTCAATCCACAACTTACGGTGCGCGAACACCTGCGCCACGCCGTAACCATCCGCCGCCCGGCGCTGTCACTCGCAGAACACGAACGCCGGGTGGACAGCATGCTCGCCGAGCTCGGCCTGCAAGCCATTGCACGCCGCCAGGTCGGCTCACCCGGGGACAAGACCCTATCCAGCGGCGAGCGCAGCCGCCTGAATCTGGGCGTGGATCTGGGCAGCCGGGCCGAGGTGTTCCTGTTCGATGAACCGATCTCGGGGTTGTCATCCAAGGACTCTGAACACGTCGCGGAAACCCTGCGCTTGCTGGCACGTGAAAAAATCGTCATCGCCACGCTGCAGCGGCCCGGCGCGCCGGTGCTGCGTTTGTTCGACAAGGTGCTTCTGCTAGACAGTGGTGGACGCCTCGCCTACTTCGGCACCCCCGCCGGCATGGTCGGATACTTCCGCGACGCATGCGACGAACTTGGCATCCCCCATCCATCGATCACCGCCAAATCCCCGCTGGCCGCAGACTTCGTCTTCGACGTGCTTGAAACCCCGCTCAGCGTGATCGGCGGCGGCTCCAACACAGGTGCGGCACGGCGATTCCCGCCGTCCTTCTGGCAGGAACGCTTTGAAAGCGCCGACCTCATACGCGCATTGCAGTCCGGCGGCGGACCGATCTCCCGGCTCGGCGAACCCAAAGCGGAGGAACGTCTCCCCTTGCCTCCCAAACCAGAACGGCGTCTGCATGCGATGATCGCCGTGTTCGCAACCCACTTCCTGCGCTCCCTTCTATCAAAAATAAGAAACCGCGGGACGCTCTACAGCACCTGCCTGGAAGCTCCGTTGTTGGCGGCCTTGATCGCCATCACCCTGCGCTCGTCGCCCAAAGGAATTTACGAATTCTCCAGCGCCCTGCACATCCCGGCCTATTTGTTTCTCAGCGCCACGGTGGCGATGTTTCTCGGTCTCACCAACTCGGCCACCGAAGTGCTGCGGGACCGCCCTATCCTGCGCCGTGAGCGCAATTGCCAACCGGGTGCCGCGTCCTATGTGGCGGCGAAGTTTTCGGCTCTGTGTCTGGTGGCGGCGGTCCAGTGTTTCACCTATCTGATTGTGGGAAACCACTTTCTGGAAATCGAAGGCATGTTGTTCTATCACTGGATGTGGATGACCCTCACCGCCTGTACCGGCACCGCCATGGCGCTGGTGGTTTCCTCCATCGTCAAAACCGAGCGCGCCGCGCTGACCTCGGTGCCACTGTTGCTCGTGCCCCAAATGCTGCTGGCCGGCGCCCTGGTGCCCTACCACGAAATGAACCGCGGACTTTTCCAAAACGCCAGGGACATCCGCGAACGCGGCGGCGTGCCGGTGCCAGCCGCCGTCATGCCCCTGCGTTATGCTTATGAAGCCATGGTCGTCACCCAGGCGGTGAGCAATCCCTTCGAAATCGAACGCCTCCGCCTCCAACGGCGCGTCGACCGCGTGCGCCATCTCGAAGCACCCATGACCGAAAAGGCCGCCGACCGCTTTGAACTCGTCAAGGAGGGACTGCGCCGCCTGCTCGCCGCCGGCGCATCGAACAAGGAAGAAGCCGCCGACCTGGTCACGCGCATCCGGCGGATTGCCAACACCGGCACCCGCATTGAAGTGGAGACCATGAAAGTCTGGCCAGAATGGGATCGCAAGGCTCGCCCGGCTTCCGAGTTTTTCGTCAACGAACGGATCGACCTGTTAGTCCGCGAGGCGGAAACATTCCGCAACGATTACCGCAACAAGGAACGCAGGATCGTCTTCCACGCCCTGACACAACCACTGCCATGGGCGGCGGATACCCCATCACCGACCGAACCGTACATGGAACCCACCGCCAATATCGACACCCGGGAATACTGCGGGTTCATCCTGCTCGGAATCGTGCTGGGCTGCGGTGCGGTCTCCACTCTGATCATTTCCCGCCAAAACCGCATGACTCGTTAGCCACGCAGCGGTTGTGAACCGTCTCTGTCCGGTTTTGTTGCGGCCCACACCTTCCCAATTTCCTCTTGCGCTACGCTCCGTCCCGCGCTAGTGAAGCCGTTGCGTGAATCCCGTCACGGCATTCATCGGTCCCATCCAAGCCCCAACATCATGCGTGCATTACTCTTTCTCCTCCCTCGCGTTCTTGCGGGCTGTGGCAGCAGTGGCAGCCCCGTCTCGCAACGTCAGATTTTGAGACAATCCCAAGCGGAAATCGCCCGCCGCGAGCCGTGGTCGGCGAGTGCCGCCATATTCGTCGTCGAAGACCCCGATGACTCCGTTTACTTCTGGCGGCATGCTTGGAAATGGAAAGTTAGAGCCGGAGCCTTCAACTATGCCGACTACCCACGCTACCAGGGGATCGACTTTGTGCCCGGCACCGAGCGCGAACTGCGCTTCACCCAGGATGGTTGCCTGATCGATTACATCAACCGCGGGAACCGCTGTCTGAGGCCGCTCACCACGGATTAGACCGAGACGTCGATACCAATGGCGACACGACCTTGATGACCTCGAAGGCGTCCACACCCAAAGAATCCTCCACCCAAAGATTTTCCAAAAGAATCCTTGGCCACGCGGCCAGGATAGCTATTTTCGCGTTTGAGTAATTTCACCATGAAAATGACTTCAAACCACTGTCGCCTGCCCAAGGCGTGGCCGACAGGGCGTGTCAAGGGACTCAAAGCACGGGGCGGCTTCGAAGTGGCTATCGCATGGCAGGACGGAAAACTGGTGAGCGCCGGGATCCAATCGCTGCTCGGCAACCGCTGCAACGTCCGTTATGCAAAGGAAGTCCGCGCACTGAACGTCGGGAAAATCAAAACCTTCAAGTGGTAATAGATGAAAGCATCCTGCCTGTTCCTGCTTGCTCTCATCGTTGCCGCCCAGGCGGCGTGCGCGGCGGTTCAAAAATGGCCCAGCGTCGTCACCGGCCGGGAACTGGACTTGACCATCAGCGAGCCGCCAACCAATCAAAGTAATAGCGACTTGGCAGTCATTGTCTATCTTCAGAACCTCGCCGCGCCGCGCGTCGGGATGGAGAGCGATGA
>JAPLUJ010000189.1 GCA_026397695.1 Verrucomicrobiota bacterium
CCACCGCCGCCTTGACGGTGGCATCGCCGATGCCCTGCACGCTCACCGGCGCGCGGTAGGCACCGTGCGCGGTACGTTCGAAAAGATGCACCTGTTGGTGCTCGCGGTCATAGACGCCCTTGAAGCGCGGGCCGTCGCCCAGTGGCCAATTGAGCGGATAGGCGTGGATGCCCAGCACGCTTTCCAGTTCATCCACCAGATCGAGTGACGGCCGTGCCGGGCGGTCCATCTTGTTCATGAAGGTGAAGATCGGCACGCCGCGGCGGCGGCAGACTTCGAACAACTTGCGGGTTTGGCTCTCGATGCCCTTGCCGGCGTCCACCACCATGATGGCGGCGTCCACTGCTGTTAGAACGCGGTAGGTGTCTTCCGAAAAATCCTTGTGGCCCGGGGTGTCGAGAATGTTGACCACGCAATCCTTGTATTCGAATTGCAGGACGGTGGAGCTTACCGAGATGCCGCGTTGTTTTTCCAGCTCCATCCAATCCGAAGTGGTGGCCCGCTGGTTTTTCCGCGCGGTCACGCTGCCGGCCAGATTAAGCGCCCCGCCGTAGAGCAGGAACTTCTCGGTTAGAGTCGTCTTGCCGGCGTCCGGGTGGGAAATGATTGCGAACGAACGGCGGCGCTTCACCTCGTGTTGCAACGCGGGCGATGGGATGGAAAAAGACGAGAGAGACATGAAGCGGCGCGCAGGGCGTATCCGGCAAACGCCTCAGCAGCAAGCGCAGAGTGGCATAGGAATGCGGCCTTTCGGCGCATGACAAAAAAGTCAAAACCACACGATCATGCCGGAACCCGGCCGAATGGCGGCTCAAGGAGCGGCGGACTCCGCCGATGCCCAATCCTGTTCAATTAAGAAATTCGAACCGCAGATGGACGCAGATGAACACAGATAAAATCAAAAATCTCTCTTCATCTGCGTCTATCTGCGTTCATCTGCGGTTAAAACCCTCTTCTCTTCCTGCTTAATTGAACGGACCCTCTTCTCTTCCTGCTTAATTGAACGGTATTGCCGCCGATGCCCATAAAGTGCCAATGGGCTGATGGCAGCCACCTTCCATTGGCATCCATGGGCATCCCATGGGCGAGGGCGATTCAGGAGATCGCCCCTCCTTGATTTTGTCATGCACCCCGTCAAGGGCCCCCTTTGCCGCCGCCCTTTGGGCTTTGCTATTGCCGGCAGGCGGCCATACTGCCGCCGATGCGTGACGACACCCGCCGATGGATTGAGGCCGATCAAGCGCACTGTTGGCATCCGTTCACGCGGCAGGGCGATTGGTGTGCCGCGGACCACGAACCCTTGGTCATCACGCACGGCCAGGGATCATGGCTGTGGGATTCCGAGGGCCGCCGGTACCTTGATGGAAATTCCTCCATCTGGACCAACATCCACGGCCACGCCCACCCGGTGATCGCCGCTGCTATCCGCAACCAACTCGAAAAATCATCACATATCTCCTTCCTCGGACTCACCCACCCGGGCGCCGTCGAATTGGCTCAACAACTGTGCGCGTTTTTCCCGCCGCACACGCTCGAGCGCGTCTTCTTTTCCGACGACGGATCCACTGCCGTCGAATGTGCGCTGAAAATGGCCGTCCAATACCGCCAGCAATCCGGGGCGGCACAGCGCCACCACTTCATCGCCTTTTCCAACGGCTATCACGGTGACACCCTCGGTGCGGCATCGCTGGGGGGGATAGGGCGATTTTTTTTGGAGCGCTGCAATGGCCACGGCTATCCGGCGGAATCCGTGGAAAAATCCGCGGCGGTGGTCATCGAACCGCTCATTCAGGGGGTCAACGAAATGCGCCCCTGGCCGGCCGGCATGCTGGCCGATTTGCGTGCCTGGTGCGATGCCACCGGCAACCACCTGATCCTCGACGAAGTCATGACCGGCTTCGGACGAACCGGCAAAATGTTCGCCTGCCAGCATGAAAACGTGGTGCCCGATTTCCTCTGCCTCGCCAAGGGCCTCACCGGCGGCACCCTGCCGCTGGCCGCCACCCTCACCACCGACAGGATCTACGCCGCCTTCCTCGGCGCACCCGAGCGGGCGTTCTACTACGGACATAGTTACACCGCCAACCCCCTCGGCTGCGGCCAGTCTCGAAGTCTTCCAACAGGAACAAACACTCGAACACCTACAGGCGAAAATCGACCACCTCCGCGTCGGCCTCGCCGCCCTGAAAGCCGCCCACCCGATGGTCCACGACGTCCGCCAATGCGGATTCATCGCGGGCATCGAACTCCGCCACCCCGATGGCCGGAAATTCCCCATCGCATGGCGCACCGGGGAGGCGATCTGCCTGTCCGCCCGCGCCCATGGCCTGCTCACCCGCCCTATCCTCGACACCCTCGTCCTGATGCCACCGCTTGCCACCACCCACGCCGAGCTGGATCACGCGCTGGCCGCGCTCGATGCCACACTAACCGAAAACCCGGACGTGAAATCCGGGCATTGACACCCGCCCCGCCACAGCGTAATCACTGCCCCCGCGCCATGCGCACGGCGGAGTAGCCAACCGGTAAGGCAGTGGTTTGCAAAACCATCATTAGCGAGTTCGATTCTCGCCTCCGCCCATCATTAGCGAGTTCGATTCTCGCCTCCGCCTCCAGCTTGAAACCTTGCAATAAAAGGATTCCAGCGCATCACGGCAGTTAGATAGAGGGGCCAAAAAAGCACCGGCAAGTGGATGGTAAGCGGATGGTGGATTTGTTCACCCAAGGTGACGCCCACCACGCACGCGGCAGCGCGGGATGAGCGCCATACGAAAAACATGCAGCCGCTGCGGCAAGGTGAAGGCGGCTGGCCATTTCTTCCCTTCTTCCTCCACCCCCGCATTCAAAGGGAAGAATCAGCGTTTCCGGCGGATCAACATCATCCCGCTCTTCGAAGGTGCGAAGGGACATTCGTCGTCTTGGTCGGATAAGAGCACGCGCCCGGGTTCATACCATTCACCTCAACATCCTCACTCCGGCCACACAATCCTTGGCAACTTCCCGCCCCACTGCGGTAACGACACATCAAAGAAAAACTTGCCTCCTCCCATACGCCCCTTGCCAGCCGGATTGATGTGGATCCGCTCAAGCGAGCCATCGCTATCAAAGAAAAACTTGCCTCCTCCCATACGCCCCTTGCCAGCCGGATTGATGTGGATCCGCTCAAGCGAGCCATCGCTATAGCCGATGATCGCTTTATTCGGGCCGAGCTTCTTAATCGCAAGTTTGAAGTCAAACGCCAGTTGCCCCGGTATCAAGGGCACCAACAGGAGCGGCGCGCGTTCCGGAATTTCCTCATCCGTTTCCCACACCACATAACTGAACGCACATTCACCTGCCTCGAGCATCCTCCCTGATGCCTGATCTTTTGCCAAATCATCGCTGTGTCTGTATTCCAAGGGAAAAGGACGCTCTCCGTCCACATAGCCAGCCACAATCAATTGGCGGAAAAAATCATTGGACGAGGTCTTCCCCAACAAGCCCTTGGCTTCAGGATGAGCGCAGCGTATTCACACCAGTACTCCATTACTCCACCACTCCAATCACTGAAATCGCTTTCCCGGTGAAGGCCGTTGCAAGGGCCGGTGGCCAGACCGGAGGACGGGAAAAATGAAGTTGTTACTTGGTCTTGCTCACGCTTTCGGCGACCGCCTGCGCATAGGCATCCTCGATCGTGTCCATGCTGACAGACCCGCCGTAGATCCCGCCCCAGGCGAAGGTCTTGTCGAGTTTGAACTCACCGACCTTGCTCTTGCCGGGTTGTTGATAGACGGCGACCACGCCATTGATATGAATCTGGCCCAAACCTGCCAGCATGGCCCGCGCGAAGGCATTGCCCTTTTCGTAGCGGCTGATGCTGATGGACACCTCGTATTTGCGGGCGGTGCCGCCGCGGCTTTGCGCGATGCTCTTGACCTTGTGGGTGACCTTCTCGCCCAGCCGCTGCCGGTCGGTCGGCAACATGTTAGGATCGGTTGAGCTGACCTTAATGCTGACGCTGTCTTCGCGGGCAATCCGCGCGGTATCGGCCATCTGCTGGGTGAAGGCGGCCTGCGGCGTGGTCCCGGCGCAGTTCGACAGCACGACGGCGACCCCAAGTGTCGCTACGAGTTGGAGACATGGAATGACTTTCATGGCGTGATGCTTGGTTCGGTTTGGTTTGACTGCAAGAAATCGCTTGTGGGGCGTTTCGGTGAAGAAGAAAAAAAATCCTTGCCGCCGAGAATACCCATCCGCTTCGCGGGGTCGAGATATTTCGTCAGAAATTTCGTCGGGGGATTCCAACTTCACCCTTCACCCTTAATCCTTCACCCTTCACACGGAGCAGGTCGGCCGCTATTGTGGAATTATTTTTATTTATTTCATCTTACCACTTGCGGGGCGGGTGGATTGGTGTATCACTGCTTAAGTTGTCCCTTCAAACGGGCAGCTTAAAGCCATGTCATCTGCCCACCCACGCAAAGACGTCATGGCAATTATCGCGGGTGGCGGCAGGTGCTCCACCCGCAACAGACAAGTGAACTCGAAACTCGAAATGACAACATGAAAAACACAACGAAATTATTATCTCTCATCAGCGCTGGACTTGCGATCGCCAGTCTTCCCGCCGGTGCCGTAACCGTGACGGTGTTCTCCTCGGACACACCCGGCTGTGATGTGCTGATCGTCCCCACGATTGTTGATGAATTGGGCGACCCAGTGTCCGGGGCCGGCACTCCGCCATTCCCCCCGGGCGAACAGATCTTGCACTCCGTCGTGAACACGATTGAACTGACGGTATGCCTCAGCATGCCGAGCAACCCGGCGATGGTGGACGCGCAGATCACGATCACCAACCTGCAGGCGTTTTCATTCAGCCAGGTGTGGTTTGTGATGGATACGGGCGGGTCATTCAGCAACTCCGATGGCCTCGTGAACGGAACGCAGGCCATGTTGATCGACACGGCGGGCGTAAACAAACCACTCCTTTTTGAGAGCGGCCCAGCCAACGGGATATTCGACCCGGGCGAATCGTGGGTTTTCCACGTGCAGGACTACGTACCGGGGACCTCAGGCCTCCCTGCGGACTCCTTCTATTCACCCGGCATGGTGGGTGCGGCCAATATCGACCGCTTCACCAGCATCATCGCCGTGGTGCCCGAACCTTCGGGATTGGTTCTTTCCTTGCTCGGCGGCCTGGCCTTCCTGCGCAGGCGCCGCAGGGGTTGATGACAGTCATCGAGGAATTTCCAGTTATGTTTTAGCACGGCTTTCGTTGATTTGCCGTACCAAAGACGATACCTCTTCCATCAAATTTTGAAATGACGGTGGCGGGGAAAGAAACATATCCCGCGTGGCAGGATAATCCCGAACTCCGAGATAGGAACCACGAAGGACACGAAAAAACACTAAATAAGAAGCAGTTAGGATGTCCTGTTGTTGCCACAAAAAAGTGAATCAGGTAAAGTCAGGAATTGCCTGACCTTGCGTGAAGTTTCGTGAATTTCGTGGTTTCAACTTCTGTTTTCGGGATAATCCCTTTCCAGTTCTGTCAGGCGGAAGCCAGGTGGCACGAGATGGAAACTGCCTGCGGGTGGCCAAATCATACCGCGCCCAACTTGCCCCAAAGAAGCGGTTCTTCCAAGCGGCGGCACGCCGCCGCAAATCGACACGAGTCAATGCGCGTTCCCTGACCGGATGCCGTGCCAATACCGCCGTTTCCTGAAGAAACAGGGTTTGCCTGGCTGCGGGACGATTGAGGAATTCCAGCAACGTCCAAGCCCTCCTACGCCTGACCGGTGGTACTGATTGTTGAAAGCCCGGGATTTATGTACTATGAATAGCCCGCACCCACCCACTCATGGCGATACCCGATTCACACGACACCGCACCCTGGGACGCCAAACGCCCGCCCTCCGGCAGACACCTCGTCCGCCGCGCGCTGCCGTGGCTCGGCGCGGTTTTGCTGCTCGCGCTCATCGGTTGGGGCTTGTGGCCGAAACCCATCATCGTCGAACTCGGCGTGGTGGCGCGCGCCCCGCTCACCGTGCGCGTTTCCGAGGAAGGCAAAACCCGGGTCCGCATTCTAACCACCATTGAGCCGGCGGCCTCACCGCTGTTAGACCCGCGGGCGCGGGCGCAGGCGCAAGCCGTGGTTTCGATGCACGAGGCGGCGCGCGGCAAGGCCAGCGAATCCCTCGCGGCCGTTAGAAGCGCCGTGAAAATGGCCGAGGCCGACCGCGACCGCATGCGTGCCGTGCGGCGCGAGGGCACGATCTCCGGGTCCGACCGCGACCGCATGGAGTCCGAAGCGGCGGTCAAAGCCGCGGAAGCGCGCGCCGCGGAGTTTGCCCTGCAAGTCATCGATTACGAACTCGCCCAGGCCCGCGCCGTGCTCGAACGCCCCGAGGGCGCGCTTTCTAACAACCTTGTCGAGGTCAAGTCCCCGGTGACCGGCCGCGTGCTCAAGGTCATGCAGGAAAGCGAGACCAGCGTCACGCCCGGCACCCCGATGCTTGAAATCGGCGATCCCACCGACATCGAAATCGAAGCGGAGATCCTGTCGCGCGACGCCGTGACCATGAAGCCCGGGGACGCCGTGGACATCGAACAATGGAGCGGCAGCGCAAGCCCGCTCAAGGGCCGCGTGCGACGCATCGAACCCGCCGCCTTCACGAAAATATCCGCCCTCGGCGTGGAGGAGCAACGGGTCATCGTGCTCAGCGATCTGGTCGAGGTGCCCGACGCCGCCAAGTCGTTAGGCGACCGCTATCGCGTCGAAGTCCGGGTGGCCGTGTGGCACGCCGATGATGTGCTGGTGGTCCCGTCCGGCGCGTTGTTCCGCGAGGGCAACACTTGGAAAACCTATATCTATCAGAACGGCCGTGCCCGCCGTATCCCCATCGAGACCGGCCATTCCGACGGTCGCCTCACCGAAGTACTCTCCGGTTTGCGTGCCGGCGACAAGGTGTTGCTGCATCCGCCGGACGCGGTGAAGGACGGCACTGCGGTGAAGGAGCGCGGGGATTTGTGAGTGCCCCTGCGGCACCGCGCCATCTGTTCGTTGAATCGATGCCGCAAATGGCAGGGCGCATCCTCAGAACTCAGCGAACTACCTCGTTTGGGTCGAATGGCCGAGCAAGTTCGATTCCCTCAATGGTAGGGACGGTCGGCCTCGGCCGTCCCACTTGTCCGCCGGATGGCGGTGCGAATGGAAGGAGCTTGATTCGCTAAAATCCGCCGGATGTACCTCCGAACTGGATTACACCGAGCAGAGTTCTTGGCTCCTTTTCTTGAAATACCTCGACTCCTTGGAACACGACAAGGCGACCGAGGCGTAGCTTGAGGGCAAAAAATACTCGTTCAGGGGTGTGCAAGAGTCGCTGCTGCACCAAGCCTTCAGCGGAGAGCTTCGGTAAACTCAGCCACCACTGTGAGATTTTCAAATTCCCGCCAGCCGCAAAACCTGCTACACTCCGCACCATGAGCCCGCCCGACATCCGCTGGATCCAACGCTTTGACAATTTCAAGCGAGCCTTTGCACGCTTGCACGAGGCATCCGAACTGGCGGAGCAGCGGGGGCTTTCGGATTTGGAGCGGCAGGGGCTGATCCAGGCCTTCGAGTTCACTCATGAGCTGGCGTGGAATACGTTTAGAGATTTCCTCAGCGCCCGCGGATCGTCCACGAAACTCTACGGATCGAGGGATGCCACCCGCGCGGCCTTTGCCGCCGATCTGATCGAGGACGGGGAAGCATGGATGAAGATGATCGAGCATCGCAACGAATCGTCCCACACCTACAATGACGACGTGGCCGGAAAGATCATGGCGGCGGTGCAGACGCTTTATGTCCCGGCGTTTGAAGCCTTTGAGCGGCGGTTTCTGGTTCTGGAAAAGGAGGAGTTGGCATGAACCACGGCCTGCCCGAGACCACCGTGGAAAGCATCCGGCGAGTGCTGGCGCATTATCCCGAGGTGGAAACGGGGGTGCTCTACGGTTCGCGTGCCAAAGGAACCCATCGCCCCGGCTCGGACATCGATCTCACGCTCTGTGGCAGCGGCCTCGATCACACACTGTTGACCCGAATCGCCGACGAACTGGATGATCTGTTGCTGCCCTACCAGATGGATCTCTCGATTTTCGCGGCTTTGACCTCTCCCGCTCTGCTCGATCATAATTTTTTTTCAACATAATCTAAAGCATCCTGGTCACAGTCAATCCCCAAAACTATTCCTCCGTAACTTAAAATCGCTTTCGTATGTCCCGCTCCACCCAATGTCGGGTTTCAGCGGCTGAGGTCGTCCTGATACATCAGCTTGAACCCGCTCTGATGGAGGATGGCGACGGCGAATTCATAGTCCTCGACGTGCATCGCGAGCATCGTTTGGCCCTTCGGGCAAGGCAACAGGGCGTAGGCGAAATCCACGTTGGTTTCGGCGATCATCAGGGTATCGAGGCACTGGAGCAGGCCCGGTCCGGATTCGCGCAGGGCGACCACGAGCACTTCGCAGGTGGCATGCGCAATGCCTTTTTCCATAAACAGCCGCCCGGTGGTCTCCGGGTCGGAAACCACCAGGCGTACCACCGTGACATCCCGCGAGTCCTGCATGCTCAGGCCGATGACTTCGATCCCCGAGCCACGCAACAGCTTGACCATGGCGGCAAGGGTCCCGGCGCGGTTAGGCAGCATGACGGTGAACTGGCGGACTGGGGCTCCGTGATCAACGAGGATGTCCGATTCCATAAGGCAGATGCTAACAATGATCGCGCGCGGGTTCAACCGGAAATTTCAGCGGGTGATTGCGTGGCGGCGGATTCGCCGCTTGTGTGCCAACCCGATCCACTTCACCCTCCGCTCATGGAAAGCCACGAGTGGTTCGAAAACACCGACACCGGAAAGGTTTACTACCGCGGAAATTACCAAGGCGGCAAGTGGACGATCATGACCACGACCCAAAAGCGTGACCCCACATGGACCGACGTCACGCCGGTTACGGCACCGCTCTGGCGTGAACTGCGCGACATCGTGTGGAAGAAATACCAACGCAAGCGCTGCCCGTGGGAACGCGTGGCGGAACTGGATCACATCCTCGGCGCTGATCTTCCCGCGCAAGAGCGTTGACGTTCACGAACCGCCGCTACCAGCGAGACGCCACCCGCGTTTTGCGCCCACAATACGGTTAGAGTGGCAGGAGCATAGGCATCCTGTTTTCCGTGACAGCCGAGACGGCAGACCTCCATACATACTAACCGATCAGTCTGGTGCGTTGCGCCTACTGTATGTTAGGTGTCGGGTAGCGGAAATGGCCTTCGATCTTGTAATCGAAAAGCACATTCTCCCATTTCATCCCGGCGCCCATGTTGTGGACGACCCAGGCTTCACCCGCGCTGTTGCCGAAGCCGGGCACCACGATGCCAAGATGCAATTCCGCATTGGCCAGCGACCAGATCACGATGTCTCCGGGGCGGTAGTCCAGCGGATCGCGCGAAGGTGTTAGAGATTGCCCTTTGCGTTCGAAAAAACGCCGCAAGTTGGCGACGCGACGGTGATCGATGTTCGTGTCAGGTGCCAGCGCGCCCCAGAGCTGCGGATAGATGCGGAAATGTCGCGCCATGTCCTCGTGCACTTCTTTCTGGAGATCAATGCCGAGTTTGCGGTAGCAGCGGATGATCACATCCGCCGCCGCACCCTTGCGGGATGGCACATCGCCGTTAGGGTAGGGAATTTTGTAATAGGACGGATCGAAAACAATGGTCTCACGGGAATGTGCCAGCGCCGCGCCGGCCAGCCTGGGTCCGAATTCCTGGGCTTGCTCAAGCGAGGAAATGAGCAGCGCCACCTGCTCCGTGGACACTCCTTCCTGCGCGGCCTTGAGAAAGGGAACCAACGGACGTCCGAACCAAAAGGCAATGCCCGCAGCAATCACCACAATCACCCAACCACCAAAAAAATGCGGCCTCTTCCGCTTCTGCGGACGCGGGCCGATGTATTCAATCGTGCTGTAAAAAATGGGATTTGAGCGGGAACGTGCCATGAACGATCTGGTCACGCGTGAGAAAACAAATGCAGCGACAAAAAGCGATGTTTTTTCCGGATTTTTTTTCGCTGCAAATTCCTCGTTAATTCCGCAGTCCTATCTCGACAGGCGGGCCGCCTGTGGACCACTTTCCGGCATGACGATTTTCACCAGTCCGAGCCCGCTCGCATGGGGCAAGCTGGATGTGCCGATGCTCGGTTTGGGACACGACTGGCATGGGCTGCCGGTGCAGCCGCCGGCCGCGTTTGCGCTTGCGATGGACGCGCAGCGACTGTGGTTCATCGCCCATCACCGCAGACCGGCCCGACTCCACCCGCTGGCCCGACCCGGCAGGTTTCAGGCGGATCTTTGGCGTCATGACGTGGCGGAATTGTTCATCGCCGATGCGGTGAGCGGCCGCTATTTCGAGTTCAATCTCGCACCCAATGGTGCGTGGTGGTCATGCGAATTCACGGCGCCCCGCATCCGGGAGGAAGCAGCGGACATCGTGATGCCCGAAGTGGCCACCTTTGCCGACATCGCAGCGGATGGCGCATGGCTCGCCGCCATGGCGATCCCTCTGGACTTGCTCCGGGCGCGGCTGAATTTCGGGCCCCGGTCACGCGTCAATGTGGCGCTGATCATTGAATCGCCTGCACGGAAATTCGTCACGGCGGCGGATTTGGGCGGCGGCGAACCGGATTTCCACCAGCCGCAGCGATTTCCCGAACTCGTTTTCTCACCGCTTGCCAAGACCTTGGATTCTAGCAGGCTTGGTCAGGCAGATATTCCATGCTAATAGACAAATTGTGATTCAGCGATTCCAAATAGAAGATCTGATCGCCCAAGATCCGTCGGGGGTTGTGTTCCGTGCGTTAGACACGCAAACCGGGCAGCCGGTGGCCGTGCGGCGGTTTTTTCCGTTCGGCGCGGATGGGGGTGGCCTGCAGGCCGACGAGCAAAGCGCCTATCAGATCGCGCTCGAACGGCTCGCCGGATTGCAGCACCCGGCCCTGCGTTCGGTCATCTGCGGCGGTTGTGATCCCGTTGATGGCATGCCCTACATCGCCACCGAGTGGATCGAAGGTCATTCCTTGCAGAATTTCATCGAACAAGGGCCGCTTTCCGCGGAAGTCGCCAAGCGGTCGGCGGTTCACCTTCTGGATCTCTCCGCTGAAATGGCTGGGTGGTCACGGAAAATCCAGCGGGTTGAAATCGATTATCACCCTTACCGAGGACATCATGGACTGGAAAAACCGGAGCGGGAGCGGCCCCACCGGCCATGGTCTCGACAATTGGCTTGCTTGGTTGCGCGGTGTCGCAGCCACCGCCAGTCTCCATGAAGCCCGTGAAATGCTCGCCGCCATGGTGGGAGTGAACTCGCCGCCTGTTGCCACGCAGCTCGCGGCCCCGCCCGTGCGCCCGCAGGTCCAAGCGCGGCGTTCATCTTCATTCAGGATGCTGTGGGTGATTAACATCGGACTGGCTGTGATGGCTGCCGGCTTGGGCGAATGGGTGCTGATCCGCCAACGTGTCGATGAGGCATCAAGACCACTCCCGGTTCTGGTGCCGCCGGTTTCTAACAACGGGAAGAAAGGACCCGCAATCCCCGGCAAGGAACATCCCGCCGCCCGCCAAGCTGCGGAACCGGGCGTTCTCATACCCAAAGTGGATCCGGAAAGAGTAAAGATCCTGGCGACCCAGCGCAAGGCCGCCGAAGACAACAAGGGTGTGATCTCGTGGAATAGCCGCGAACTCCTCGTCCAAAACGCTGGCAAGGAGGTCGTCGTCGAAGGTGTTTTAGCGGACATCGGATTCTCGGACAGTGAAAAAACCCTCTATCTCCTATTTTCCAAACCGCCGGGTCAAAACGATCCCCGTGGCGCGGTGATCCTCAAATCCGCAGCCGCAGATCTCACCGAAAACGCTCTCAAGCAGCTCATCGGCCACAAAATCCGCCTGCGCGGCATGGTCGAGGTTCAAACCATTTCCGGCCTCCAACGGCCTGACATCAAAATCAAGGAGCGCGCCTCGATCCAGATCATCGAATGACCCGCCTGCCGTGGGGCCCACTTTGCGCTTCCCACAACTCCCTTTCCACGATTGGTTGGTGGCGGTGACATGCGCTGTTTTTACTCGCAGGAACTGGAACTTGATCTGCCGTCGGACCACCCGTTTCCGATGGCGAAGTTCCGCGTCTCCAAGGACATGCTGCTAGATGGCGGCATCCTCCGTCCCGAGGAAATCATCGAGGTCCGCGCGGCCGATCACCAGCAACTCCTGCGCGTCCACGCGGCCGATTACATCCGCAAAATCCAGTCCGGGTTGCTCGGGCGCAAAGAGCACGTCCTGCTAGGTTTGCCCGCCTCGCCACGCCTTTACACGCGCAGCGCCACCGAAGTCGAAGCCACCCGGTTGGCCTGCCACGCCGCGCTGTTAGAAGGGGTGGGGGTTTGCCTCGCGGGCGGCACCCACCACGCCTTTCGCGAACACGGCGAGAGTTATTGCGTGTTCAACGATGTGGCCATCGCCATCCGCGATCTGCAGGAAAATCACCCTAACATCAAGATCATGGTGGTGGACACCGACGCCCACCAGGGCAACGGCACAGCCTCGCTGCTCGCCAACGACCCGCGCGTTTTCACTTACTCGATCCACGTCGGAGGTCCCCATCTGCGACGCAAAGTGACCAGCTCGCTCGATATCGAAACCGTGCGCTACGTCGAGGGCGAGATGTATCTCAAACAACTTTTCAGCAGCTTGGCCGGCGCGCTCGATGCCTTCGCGCCGGATCTGGTCATCTGGTTGTCAGGTGCGGACAACCACCGCAACGACCGCTTCGGTGAAATGCATCTTACGCTCAAGGATATCCAGCGCCGCGACGAGGTCTTGTTAGGTGCCTTCATCCGCAACCGCATCCCGGTGGCCGTGCTCTATGGCGGCGGCTACAACCGCCAGCCCGAATTCACCGCCAAACTCCACCGCAACACCATCGCCACCGCCAAAAAACTCGCCGCACAGTTCAGGGGGCTCTGAGTCCGGGTCCAATGCCGGCGTTTCACCCGTGGGTGCTCACCTACCACTTGCCATGATTGGACCCCCACCACCACAGAACCAACACGCCGATTTGTCGGCCTCAACCATGCACTTCATGCGTCAACATGTTACCGACAGCGAGATC
>JAPLUJ010000502.1 GCA_026397695.1 Verrucomicrobiota bacterium
GCCAGAAACCCGTGACCATCACCGGAGTGACGGCGACCACCAAGGTGTATGACGGCACCACCGCCGCCACCCTAACAGGCGGCACCGTGTCCGGAGTGATCAACGGCGAAACCGTGACCGTAATCGCCGGCACCGGCACCTTTGTCAATGCCAACGCCGGGAATCCGTCCGTGATGACCACCGGGTATGCACTCGGCGGCGCCAATGCAGGGAACTATGTGTTGTCGGCCCAGCCCACCGCTTCAGGCATCATCACGCCGCGGCCGCTGCAGTTAACCGGCACGCGGGTCTATGACGGGACGATCACTGCGGCGGCAGGCGTTTTCACCATGTCTAACAACATCGACGGCCCGAATCTCACATTGACCGGCAGTATCAGTCTGGCCGACAGGCATATCGGGTCGCAGGCGCTCGCAGCGCGGGTGCAAAGCGCCACGGGCAACACCGGGAGATATACCAGCAGTACGCTCAGCGTGACTCTGGGCACCACCCCGGTTTCGGGCAATAGTCTGGTGGCGGTGATCTCCACCCGCGGCACGAGTTCTAGCAGAATCACATCCATCACCCAGACCGGCGCGACATGGACACGCGCGTCGCAAGCCGCCAATAGCAACGGCACGACGACGGAAATCTGGTATGCCCCTAACGTGTCAGGTGCCGGCAAGACCATCACCATCACCCAGGCCTCCGCACTACGCTCGGCGGCGGTGGTCATGGAATATCCCGGCGTGCTGGCTGTCAGCCCGGTGGACCAGACGGGCAATGCCACCGGCAGCAGCACCGCTCCCGTCACCGGGACGACCGCAGCAACCGTGCAGGCGAACGAGTTATGGATTGGTGGCATCGGTTATATCAGCAGCACGCCCACGCTGGGGAGCCTTCTCAACAGTTTCAGTTCTGTGGCCAATGCGCAGACATCTTACAGCACTGCCAGCTATAATGCCAAGGTGTACGCCCTCGAACGCACCGTGAATTCTATCGGAACCGCCTCATCCGGCGGAACACTCAGCACCTCGGCGCAGTGGTCCGGTGCCATCGCCACCTTCAAAATGGCGATGCCATCCACTTTGGTGTTGGCGGGGTCTGCGGCCAATAACTACACGCTGATAGGGGCCGTCGGATCCGTGCTCGTCACGCCCAGGGCGCTGATGGTCACTGCGTCGAGTGCCACCAAAACCTACGATGGCACCACCACTGCGGCAGGCCTGCCGACCCTGACGCCGTCGCTCGCCCCCGGCGATACCACGAGCGTTCTCTCACAGTCGTTCCAAACCAGCACCGCAGGCGCGGGCAACAAGGTGATCATTCCGAGCATCACCCTCAACGACGGCAATGGCGGGGCCAACTATACGGTGACGCTGGTAAACTGCAACACCGGCACGATCAATCCGGCAACGGCTATCATTACTCTCGGCAGCCTCACCCCGACCTACGACGGTACCGCCAAGGCCGCGACCGCGACGACCACACCTGTGAATTTGACGGTGCACCTGACGTATAATGGATCGCCGACGGTCCAGACCGACGCGGGCAGTTATGCCGTCGCCGCAACGCTAGACGAGGTGAATTACGTGGGATCGGCCACCGCCACTTTGGTTATTGCCAAGGCGAGCGCGACGGTCGCTCTCGACAATCTCACCCACACCTACGACGGTACCGCCAAGGTCGCAACCGCGACGACCACGCCTGTGGATTTGACGGTGAACCTGACATATGATGGATCAC
>JAPLUJ010000658.1:0-735 GCA_026397695.1 Verrucomicrobiota bacterium
CCAACACCCATCACGCGGACTCCTACCTGATGACACTACTGCCAGCTGATGGAACATACTTGGTGCACATTGGCGACACCGCGCGCCACGCCGGCGAGGAATATGGCTACCGCCTGCGGATCAGTGCGCCCCGCCCCGACTTCGAACTGCGCGTCGTGCCCTCAAGCGTGAGCATTCCGCTCAAGTCCAGCGCCACGGTTAGCATCTACGCGGTGCGCAAGGACGGCTTCACCGGCCCGATCCAACTTGCCCTGAAGGATCCGCCCGCGGATGTCACGGCGGCACCGGTGGTTATCCCTGCAAACCAGACACTCGCCAAGCTCACCATCAAGGGTGGCGCGACGCCGATGGACGCACCCGTCAGGCTTGCCGTCACGGGCTCCGCCCTGCTGGGCACGCAGGAAACAGTTAGGGATGCGGTGCCCGCCGAAGACCGGATGCAGGCATTCCTGTGGCGGCATCTGGTGCCCGCCAGCGATCTGTTAGCCCTCGTCTTCGACCCGAAATACCAAGCGCCACCCAAACGTGTCCCGCCCGCGCGCCCGCCGCAACTCATGGGGCCGCCGGCGTCCGCCGCAACCCCCCCGCCCGTCGCGACGACCCCCACCCCCGGAACCACGAACAACCCCGCTAACAAATCACCCGCCGCAGCCAAACCCAAGTTCACCCAACAACAAATCGCCGGCCGCCTCCGACAACTCAAACTCCTCTACGAAGAAGGCCTTCTAACCGATG
>JAPLUJ010000658.1:753-1752 GCA_026397695.1 Verrucomicrobiota bacterium
ACCGATGCGTTCTACGACGTGAAAGTCACCGAATGCGAAGCCGCCCAGTGAACGGCTGCCGCGCGGGCAGCAGTGGCGCAGATGACGCAGGCGCGGACGCCACATCAATATATAACTTTGCTTGGAAACCTCAGCTTCATCTTCTCCGGTCCAGCGTCTAACCATGCCTCGGTCTTGTTCAACCATGAGTGCAGTCAAAGTCTCCGCTTCGCTGCACCTTTTATTGTTCGGGCTTGGGATAGATGCACGCATCTATTACGGAGAGAACCTCATCTAAAAATTCCTTTGGAGCTACTCCGATGCGTTTTAGGTCTCGCGCTCGGAAATCGACGGACTTCATTTGTTCGCACATGACGAAGCCCGTTAGGCCCGACTCGGCCGGAACACCCACATGGAAGGGAGTCTTCCTATCGGTATTCGTGATGGGACAGCAAATTGCGAGACCTGTTGCGCGATTGAAGCCCGACACACTGACCACAAAGGCTGGGCGGCGGCCCTTTTGTTCGTGACCCGCCTGTGGATCAAACGTGATCGTCACGAATTCACCTTGCAATGGAACATTGCCACGCATCACCAAACCTCCTTCCCAACCACCTTGCCCCAGTTGTCTTCGCCGCCAAATGCCTTTGGTGAACTCGCCGCAATGAGATCTTCGATGAGATGCCGCCCACGGATCGGTCGCGATACCGCCGTAGGCGTAATCGTGATCTGTGAACTATCCCTGGAGATCTCAACAATCACCGAAGATCCAACCGCAATCCCTAGAGATTCAACGATTGCCTTCGGAAGTCGCACCCCCTGGCTGTTCCCCCAGCGCTGTAATGTTGTCTTCATGCAGGGCAGTATAGCCCGTGGATATACGTGGTCAAGAGGAAAATTCTTTGGCCCTAACGTTTGATGTGCGCCCACCGGCGCGATTGATGGGATGTTGGAATGAAATTGAATAGCTTAAGCCGGTTGGTGCGCCATGACTTGTTGGCTGTCTTATCGCCGTGTTGA
>JAPLUJ010000326.1 GCA_026397695.1 Verrucomicrobiota bacterium
CGGATTTCATGGAGGGCACCCAACCGCTGCTTTCGCAGGCCTTTGAATCCTATCTGCCCGAAGGAAAAACACTGGACAAAGCCAAAGCCGAATTGTTCTCCGGCGGCAAGGCCACCGAAACCGCCTACAAGACGGCCGCCGAGTATCAGATAATCCGCGGCGCGTTCAATGTGAACTCCACGAATGTTCAGGCATGGAAAGCGGTGCTCGCCTCCAGGAGTCACAACATGATCCAAACCCTGTGGGCGAAAAGCGGCATACTCAGCGAGAAAATGAGTGCGCTGATCCCCATCATGCCCATGTCGCTGGTCAATGGCGGGGCGGTCGGCAGCGCGATCAATGCCGCCAACATCGACGACACGAAAACCAACGACTGGAATGGCTATCGGGAACTAACCCCGGAACACCTGGAAGAATTGGCGAAGAAAATCGTCAATGAAGTCCGCAAGCGCGGGCCATTCCTCTCCATGTCGGAATTCGTGAACCGACGCATCGGCTCGAATTCGGAACTCAGCCGGACGGGTGCGTTGCAGGCGGCCATCGACAAGTCCGAGGTGAACAAAACCCTGCTCGCCGGTTGCGTGACTGACGTTCGCCTACAGGATGTTTGTGACCCGATCTTGTATAACTACGCCACCCCGGAGGCCGCCACCGGCAATCCGGCGGCGGGTGCTCCGGGCTGGATCACCCAAGGCGATCTGATGCGGATTCTGGAGCCTGCCGCCACCGTGCGCTCGGATACCTTTGTGATCCGCGTCTGCGGCGAGGCGCATGATGCCCATGGCCGCGTGACCGCCCGCGCCTATGCCGAAGCCGTGGTGCAGCGCATGCCTGAATATGTGGACCCGGTGGACCGTCCGTCGGTGAATGCCTGCGACACCCCTGGCAATCCGTCCACTGCAGCCAAGACGAACAAGACGTTTGGCCGCCGCCTGAATCTCCTGTCATTCCGTTGGCTTGCCGCCTCCGAAGTCTGATTCCCCATTCCATGATAGTCATCAAACACCTGATCCGCAGCGTGCTTGCCGGTGCCATGGTTGTAACGGCGTCCGCCGCGCCACCGGAAGCCAGTGCCAAAGTGCGCATCCGTGCGGTGCTGCATGATCCCATGAAACCCTTCGTTGAAATGTATGTGCAGGGCGCCACGGGAAACCTGATACGCCTGAATCTGGCCATGGAGGGATTGACCAAGCCCCAGATCGTCACTTGTCCCAAGGGCACCCTCCAAATGTATTCCTCCAGTACCGCCGACCCCGCCAAACCGCTGGCAAATTTGTTAGCCTCGGTCGCTGTCCCCGCAGGGGTGAAGCAAGCCATCATCTTCATTGTGCCTGCCGGAGAGAAGGACAAACCGCCCTACAAACTCATGGTGCTCAATGATGCCTTTGACGCCTTTGGCAAGGGCGAGTCACGGGTGATCAACATGACCTCTATGCCGCTGGCCATCATGGCTGGTGAACATTCCAAGGAAATCGCTCCGGCATCCATCGTGACCGTGCCGCGGGTGACCAAGGTCAATGCCATGAATCAGGCGCAAACCATTTTCTACCACAAGGTGGACAAGGATTGGGTGGTGCTGTCGGAACGGCCCATGCAATACACCAATACCCTGCGCAATATTTTCCTGATGTATCTCATGCCCAATGTCGCCGAACCGCAAATCCGCACCTTGATCGATACCTCCACCGGCCAGTGATGAAAAAACCCGCCGCCCGGGTGGACCGTGCGGCGGGGTGAGGGGTTCAAGTTGCGCGGTTCAGGCGCTGGCTTTCGCGGCTTTCGCAACGAGCGCTTGCTTGGTTTGGGCAACGATGGCGGAAAACGCGGCGGCATCGGTGACCGCGAGATCCGCGAGGATCTTGCGGTCGGCTTCGATGCCGGCGGCTTTCAAGCCTTCGATGAAACGCGAGTAGGTCATGTCCTCGGCGCGGACGGCGGCGTTGATACGCTGCGTCCACAAACGGCGGAACTGGCCCTTGCGCTTTTTCCGATCCCGATACTCATAGGTCAACGCCTTGCGGACAGCGTCCTTGGCGTAACGAAAGAGTTTCGAGCGGAATCCGCGGAATCCCTTGGCACGGAGCAGCACGCGCTTGCGACGCTTGCGGCTGGCCGGTGAGTTGGTGGCACGTGGCATGTTGTGATGTGGGGTTTGAACAGACCGTTGTTTTCATTTCCTTTCGCAGTCTCGACTGTTCGTGTCTCCCTTGCGGGATCAGGCTGTGTAAAGGCCGTCCGATTCGCGGACGGGGGCGTTTCCGTGGCGGGCTTCAGTTTCAGTGGAAGGGAAGGTTCTCTTTGACGTTTTTGATGTCGGCGTCGGAGACCAGGGCAGCCTGACCCAACCGGCGCTTGCGCTTGCTGTTCTTGCCTTGCAGCAAGTGGCGGGCTCCTTGTTTCCGTCGGAGGACCTTCCCCGTACCTGTCACTTTGAAGCGTTTGGCAACGGCTTTCCGGGTCTTTGCTTTTCCAGAGACTCTTGGCATGGGACGGGCAAACTAGGCATCACCGACTCCTTGGCAAGCCAAAAGTGGATGTTTTTTTTCCCATGCCGCGAGTTGATCCGGCTTGCTCAATGCGGGCGGGCAGGGCATTGAAGTGGCGTGACGCGTGACCTATCAGCCAATCCGGCATGGCAGGAACAGGATCTGGGGCTGCCGCTGCCGGATTCCGCGCACGCCTGTTCGGTATGCCTGCCGACCTGGGATTCGGTCGTCGGTTACGAGGAAGGCCGGGAGAAAATCTTGAAGCGGATGCGGATCGGCTACCCGCGGTTTTTCAAAAACCCGACGGTTGAGCGCCTGTTCGACAACGCGAAGGCGGAAGTGGCGGGCGATCACGAAGAGGTGCTCGTGCTGCCGACGCGGACCTCGGTGCAGCGCGCCCACCGCTGGATCGAACGCCGCGCGGAGACGGCGGTGCGCATCACGAGTTACCATGGATTGCAGGTGTTGATCGTGCCGGCCAAGGCGAAAGCCGAGGCCGACGCATACTGGCGGTTTTCCGGCGAGGGGGTGAGCAGCCGCCAGGCCCAGGATTTTTTGGATGGCCATCCGCGGGCCGGCTCGAAGTCCCGCCTGATTGTTAGAGCGCTCTCGAAATTCAGCGGCTTCACCGCGGACAACACCTTTGTATTCGCCAGCGGCATGGCCGCCGTCACCTCCGTGCTGCGGGCGTTGCCCGGTATGCTCATCGGCAAGAAGACCCTGCAATTGGAATTCCCCTATGTCGATTGCCTGAAAGTGCAGGAACTTTTCGGACACGGCGTCGTCTATCTGAACGAGGCGACCGGCGAGTCGTTCGATGAAGCGCTGATGCGCATCCGCCAAGGTGAATTCGCCGGGGTGTTCAGCGAACTGCCGAGCAACCCGCTGCTGCGCACGGTGGATCTGGCACGCGTGGCGCAAGCCTGCGCCGAAGGTGCCACGCCGCTGGTGGTGGACGATTCCGCGAGCGGTCCTTTCAATGTGGAGGCCTTGCGCTTTGCCGACGTGGTGACGAGCAGCCTCACCAAATGGATTTCCGGCGAGGGTGACGTCATGGCCGGATTGGCGGCGGTGCGTGCGGATTCCCCGGTGGCCGAAACGCTGCGCGAAGCGCTCGCGCTGGATGCGCGTCATGTAGACGACGTCGCTCTGGACGAGAGCTAGGCCGAGGTCGTCGGTCTCGCGGACCGAGAAACGGCTTGGAACTCGCCGAGTGGTTGGCGGCGCATCCTGCTGTCGCGCAGGTATGGCATCCCTCGCTGACCACCCGGGAGCATTACGATGCGGTCAAACGGAAGGACGGTGGCTATGGTGGTCTGCTTTCATTCGTGCTGAAATCCCCGAAAAAAACGCCCAAGGTTTATGACGCGCTGCGTTTGAGCAAGGGGCCGAGTTTCGGTACGCCATTCACGCTGGTCTGCCCGTACACCATGTTGGCGCACTATCAGGAATTGGAGTGGGCGGAAGGTTGCGGAGTGCCGCCCCATCTGCTGCGCGTGTCCTGCGGACTGGAACCGATCGCCACCTTGATCGCTGCGTTTGACGAGGCCTTGTCATACGCCTGATTCCGCCCGGTGCGTCCCGCCCCCATGAAACCCCGTCATCCCATCCTTCTCGCCGCCATACTGATCCTCGGCTCCTGTACGGTTGGACCGGATTTCCACACGCCTGACATCTCCGGCGGTCGCAAGTGGAAGGAATCCCAAACCGTCGCTAACAGTTGTCTGCCGGACACCTGGTGGCGGCTCTTCAACGACCGCGAACTGACACGCCTGATAGACCGCGCGTTGGCTGCTAACAATGATCTCGCAGCCGCCAAGGCCCGCATGGATACCGCCCGCGCCTTGGTCGGCGTGGACCGCGCGAAATTGTTTCCCACCCTCAATCTGAACGGCTCGGCGGGAATTGCACGGGTCTCGCAGGAATCCGCCACCCGCAACATTCCCCCCGGTTTCGTCATCGATCTCGATTCCCAGCGTTACCGCGGCACCTTCGATCTCGCGTACGATCCGGACCTGTGGGGCCGCAATAAACGCCAACTCGAAGCGTCCACCGCCCAGGCCGCCGCCAGCGCATTCATGTTGGATTGGCAGCGCCTCGGCATCGCCACCGAAGTCGCCCGCCAGTATTTCCTGCTGCGCGGCCTGGATGCCCAGCAATCCGTGCTGGAGGACACGATCAAGAGCCGGAAAAACACCCTCGATATCCAACAGAGCAAGGCCGATGCAGGCCTCATCGATGGTCTCCCCAGCAGCCAGGCCCGCACCGAATTGGAACTCGCCCGCAATGATATGGCAATCGTCGAACGCCAGCGTGGATCCGCCGAACACGCGCTCGCCGTGCTCTGCGGAAAACGCCCGGCGGATTTCTCCCTGCCTCACCGCGCTGCGATCAGCACCTTGCCGTCCATCCGCGCCGACCTCCCCGCCGCGGTCCTCCACCGTCGGCCCGACGTCCGTGCCGCCGAACAAAATCTCCGCTCCGCCAATGCCCGCATCGGGGTCGCGCAAGCCGCGTTCTATCCGAACTTCAACCTCGCCGCGGGTGCCGGACTCGAATCCCTCGAGGTGAAACATTTCCTCAATTGGGAAAACCGGGTTCTTGCGCTCGGCGCGGGTCTCGCCGCCCCGGTGTTTGACGCCGGTTCTAACAAGGCAACCTGGCAGGCTGCCGTCAGCCGCCGTGACGAAGCCCTCGCCAATTACCGCAACTCCCTGCTCGTCGCCCTGCGCGAAGTGGAAGACGCACTAGTTGATCTCACAGGTCTCGCCCGTTCGCGCACCGCCCTCGACCTCGCCCTCACCAGTGCCGTGGACACCCAACGCCTCTCTCAGGAACGCTACGACAAAGGCCTGAGCAGTTACCTCGAAGTCGTCGAGGCCGGACGCACCGTCCTGCGTATCCAACTGGTGCTCGCCCAAACCGATGCCCAACAACGCATCACCCGCGCCGCCCTCGCCAAAGCACTCGGCGGCGGCTGGAGCGGCAAATGACAGGCCTGGAAATCACCATGAATGTGATCTCTTCGCAGAATAAGACGGTCGTTCCCTGTGCGGGCTTTTGCGTTAGAGCGGATTTTCACACGGCGTCACCGCCAAGGGTCCGTCGAAGGGACAAAACACCCAGTGGTTTGCCACATCGAGGAATGCCGTGACTTCCTGCGCCAACATGCAGGATTCCAGTTTGACCCAATGCGCATGGCCGGACTTGATAAAATGCATTTTCTTTCACCGGGTGGTTCGCTAAATTCAAACCTAACATGAAGCGTCAAGCCGAACATTTTTTATCCGAATGGGACTGGCGCTGCGGTGGCGGGGAACCGGGTCGGTCGTCCTGAATGTCGGCACCGGCAAAAACCACGCGGTCACGGACATGCTCGAAGCCGTCGCCGTTTTAAACTTGCCGGGGGTTGGGACCGCGAGTCTCCTGACTCGCTCCTCTTATCCTATCGCCGAATCCAGAACCACCCACTGAAACGCCACCACCTGCCGAAATCCTCCTCATCCCGCCACCGCCCAAGCAAAGCGCCCGCGCCATGCGTCCCCTGTGGCGCGACCTCACCTGACCTCGAAGGCGTCCATACCCAAAGAATCCGCCGCCCGAAGATATTCCAAAGAATCCTTGGCAACGCGGACAGAATAGGTTTTTTCGCGTTTGAGTTATTTTCCCATGAATCCAGACGCAAACCACTGTCCCTTGCCCAAATCCGCCGTTTGGAGCCTTGCGGTTGACTCGATTCGCCGAAACACCGCCCTTCCGAAACACCGAAATACATCTTCCGTCCCCCCTTTCCCCCGCAACCCCCATTTCCCCGCCCTCCGAACCGGCCACCGGCTCTTCCATCGGCCTTCACCCCAAAAGCAAATTCCTAGCATTCATTAATGAAACGTTTGCGTCGCTATATTGGATCGGGAGCCATGGTCAGCATTGCCTTCTCCCTGCCAGCCTCAGCCAATTTGGTGATTGATACTGTCATGATCGGCAACATCGGCAATGCCAATGACGGCAGCGGCTACGGCGGCGTATCTTACGCCTACAGGA
>JAPLUJ010000652.1 GCA_026397695.1 Verrucomicrobiota bacterium
ACTTCGCCGGTCGCTGCTTGTTTAGTCACTTCCCGCTTGCCGCTTTTCCCGGCCGCCGCCATGCTTGCGCCTGCATGAATTTCGGCATCATCGGCAGCGGCTACATCTCCGAACTCCACGCCCGCGCAATCCACGCCATCCCTGGCTGCCGTCTGCTCGGCATCTACGGTACCAATCCGGAAAAAACCACCGCCCTCGCCGCCGCCACCGGTGCGGTGCCCCACGCCACGCTCGACGCGCTGCTCGCCACGCCGAACCTCGAAATCGTCACCATTGCCACCCCCTCCGGCGCCCACCTCGAACCAGCTCTCGCCGCCGCCCGCGCCGGCAAACACGTGATCTGCGAAAAACCACTCGAAGTCACCACCGCCCGCGCCAATGCCATGATCCATGCCTGCAATACTGCGGGTGTAGTTCTAACAGGAATCTTCAACCGCCGCTTCCATCCGGCCGTCCAGCACCTCCGCCAAGCCGTGGCCAACGGCCGTTTCGGGCAACTGGTCTCCGCCTCAGCCACCGTGAAATGGTGGCGCAGCCAGGCCTACTACGATTCCGCCAGTTGGCGCGGCACCTGGGCGCTCGATGGCGGAGGAGTGCTGATGAATCAGGCGATCCACACCATCGATCAATTGTTGTGGCTCGCCGGTCCCGTCACCGCCGTTCACGCATCCGTCGCGTGTCTCGCCCACCACGACATCGAAGTCGAGGACACCGCTGTGGCGCTGTTGGAATTCGCCTCCGGCGCCCGTGGCGTGATCGAAGGCTCGACCGCCTGCTGGTCGTCCACCGGCCTCCCGGCCGAAGTCCAATTGTGCGGTACCCGCGGCACGGCGGTTCTAACAGACGAGCAATTCCGCGTGTGGGATTTTGCCGAGGCGGCACCGCAAGACGAGGAAATCCGCGCCTCCCTGCTGGTCTGCGGTGCCACCCACGGCCTCGGAGCCAACGACCCGAAGGCCATCCATGCGCTCGGCCATCAACATTGCTTCGAGGATGCGATCACCTCCATCCGCACCGGCCACCCACCCATGGTCGACGGCCCGGAAGCGCGCAAGGCAGTGACCCTGATCGAGGCAATCTATCAATCTGCCCGTGCTGGCGGGAGCGAAATCAAGATCGCATGACGGTCTGTGAGGCGGCCGGCAATGATCAAGACGCCGCCGCGCAAGCCGGTTGTCACAATCTTACGGTTGTGAAATTCATGACTTCGGCAAAAGCCTCTATCGCATTCGCCTGGTCGCCAATTCCAAGTGCCACATGATGCGAGGGATCCTGCTGGCACCACGCATTGAAAATTCAGCGCACATGCCACCTCCGCCTAGCAGGTCGAGTGTTTTCATGCCCATGGAGGTTCTTACATCACCCTCTGTAACGCCCGGCCGGCCCAAAGCGGCAAGCCGGGAAACCGCCAAGTTCGATTGTGCGCGCAGTTGTGTGATGATTTCCTGCTCCCCCCACCAGTAATACCCGAAAGCATGGCTATCGAGGATGGCGGCCTCGCCGCCACCAACAATCCCAGGCAGCCCGATGGGTGGACGGTCTCTTTGGGCAAGCGACCCGCCTCGCTAAATCTGAACGCCAGGTCTCTCCATCACAATCAGATCTCCGCCGGGCGACCCGCCCCGGCGGCATGTTTTTTTTCGCAATCCCCCGGTTGTGTGATATGCTTCACGCGTGACTCGCAGGAAATCCACATTCGCTCCAGGCCGCTGGATGGCTGCCTGGATGGTCCGCGCCCGCCGGATCTCGTTGGCGTTGGCGTTGGTTGCGGGCCAGGTCGGTATCGCTGAAGCCGCCAGAGATTTTGTGGAGGGTGAGGTGATAGTCACCTGGCGTCCAAGCACGTCCCTCAATACCGCGAAGACCTCGGCTGGCCGCCACTCCGCGAAGTTTGCCAAACACTTTGCCTGGCTCTCGGACCACCACAAACACGTAATGGGAGTCGTCCGCTCCACCACCCAATCCACCGCCGCGCTCATCCAACAATTCCAGAACGACCCGGATGTCCTCATCGCCGAACCTAACCATATCTATCATGTGGCTTCGCTCCAGCCGAATGATACCTATTACAGCAATCTCTGGGGCTTGAACAACACCGGCCAAACCGTGAACTTAACCCCCGGCACCAGCGGCGATGACATCCGCTTCACCGCCGCATGGAATCTCGCCCGAAAGACCTCCCCGGAGGTGGTGGTCGCGGTGATCGACACCGGCCTGGACGCCGCGCATCCGGATATCGTCGCCAACCTCTGGACCAACCCCGGAGAAACGGCAGGCAACAATCTCGATGACGACGCCAACGGCCGCATCGACGATGTCCATGGCTTCAACTTCGCCGACAACAACTCCAATATCGCTGATTCGAGCGAACACGGCACCCACATCGCGGGCACCATTGCCGCCACAGGCAACAACTCGCTCGGCGTCATCGGGGTGGATTTCAAAGCCCATATCATGGCGCTCAAAGCGTCTAACGACGGAACGTATTTCTTGAGTTCAGCAATCATCGAGGCGCTCCAATACGCGGCCATGATGAAAACCCGCGGCGTGAACATCGTGGCCATCAACGCCTCCTTCGGCGGCATATCATACAGCTCCGCGCAAGCTGCGGCCATCCAGGCGGCGGGCGACACCGGCATCATCTTCTGTGCTGCGGCAGGCAACAGTTCCGCGAACAACGACACCACCCCCACCTACCCGGCCAACTACAGACTCAATAATATGATCGTCGTCGCGGCCAGCACCCAGACGGATAGTCTCGCCGGCTTCTCTAACTACGGTGCCACCACCGTCGATCTGGCCGCGCCGGGAACCAATATCTTCTCTCTGATTCCCACTTGGATCGCCACCACCGCCGCCGCGGTCACCAAAGGTGCCACCAGCTATGCCGCGCAAGGCATGACCTATGCGGGAACCACTCCCGGAATCACCGCAACCTTGATCAACTGCGGAACCGGCAACTCGGCCGGCGAGTTTCCGGCAGCGGTGCAGAACAACCTCGCCTTGATCCAGCGCGGCACCGAAACCTTTGCCACCAAGGTGACCAATGCCATGAACGCAGGGGCCAAAGGCGCCATCATATATAACAACGTAACAGGCATGTTCCTGGGCACTCTGGGCACACTCGGCACCTGGATACCCGCCGTCTCGGTTTCCCAGGCCGACGGTGCCAGCCTGCTCGCCTGGGTCAACACGCCGCTAACCCTGACCAACGCGCTGGCTCCGGCGAATATCTATCAATACCTGGATGGCACCTCGATGGCCGCTCCCCATGTCACCGGCGCGGTCGCTTTCGCCGCCATGAACTTTCCCAGCGAAAGCGTCACCCAACGCGTGGCACGGGTGCTCAATCACATAACTCCCGTCGCCGCCCTGAGCGGAAAAGTGCGAAGCGGAGGACGCCTGAATCTGCTCAACATCGTGGACACGGATGCCAACGGACTTCCGGATTGGTGGGAAACCGACTACTTTGGAACCAGTGGAGTGAATCCTGACACGGACGCCGATGGCGATGGCATGACCAATCTCCAGGAGTATCTCGCCGGCACCCAGCCAAAAAACCCCGCCAGCAGACTCGCCATCACCCAGACCGCTTTCATCCCTAACGGAATAAACCGCGATTTCCGCCTGACTTTTCCCAGTGTCAGCGGCATCATCTACCGCGTCGAATTCAGCGATACCCTCGCCCCTAACTCATGGACCACCCTCGGCGCGGATCTCACGGGCAACGGCGCCGACCTGCAGGCGACCGACCAGGCGGCCAGCACCCACCTGCGGCGCTTCTACCGCGTGCGGGTGATCCCTTGACCGCGCTTGCCAGAGACCTGGGCTGGCCCGGGATTCCTTGTTGTTTGTCTAACAAAGGATCACATGCTCCGTTTTCCGTCCTCTGTCTTGCGCCCTGCGTTGGCCGGGTTGCGCCCTGGTCCATTTCACGCAACGGATGAATCAATTTGCAAACGAGTGAAATAATGTCATGCGATGCCGCGTATGAATGAGTATGTGGGAGGTCCGTGCCCGACCGCATCCGCAGTTCCACCCGCCATCCATGATCACCCGCCGAACCCAGTTCCCCACCCGTATGAAACATCCGCTTGCCGCCACCTTCCTGCTGCTGTTAGCCCCATTGCCCGCAGCCCCCGTCCTCGACCACCAGAAACTCTACGACGCCCAGACGTTCTGGGACAACCGCGATTTCGGCTGGTTCGACCACAACATCCCGTTCCTCGACACCCCGGACAAGGAACTCAACACCACCTATTATTACCGCTGGGAGCTGGTCACCAAACATCTAACATACGGCTCCCAGAACTCGGGCTATTCATGGACCGAGTTCATCTGTCGGCCGGGTTGGTCGGGTGCCTACGGCGGCATCTCCTGCCCGTCCGGGCACCAGTTCTATGAAGCCCGCTGGATCCGCAATCCCCGCTACAGCCGGGATTACGCCCGTTATTGGTTCCGCACGCCCGGCGCCCAACCGCGCAATTACTCCGCCTGGATGGCCGACTCCGCCTGGGCCACCCACCTCGTGCACCCTAACAAGGAGTTCATCACCGACCTGTTGCCCGACCTGATCAAGAACTTCGAAGGCTGGCAGGCGAAGAGCTGGGTGCCCGACGCCGCCATGTTCTGGCAAGTCGGCCATGACGACGGCATGGAGTTCAACATCGCCAGCCGCCAGACCAAGGACATCCTGCGCGGCGCGCCCTCATACCGGCCGAGCTTCAATGCCTACATGTGGGCCGACGAAATGGCCATCTCCCGCATCGCCAAACTCGCTGGCGACCAGGCGACGTCCGACCAGTTCCTGGCCAAGGCGAACGCCCTCAAGCAGCAGGTCCAGACCAAACTGTGGGACCCGAAGCGCGGGTTCTTCTTCCCGATGTTCCGCAATGATGAGGAGGACAAGGAAGGCAACGTCGTGAAGAAAAACACGCTCGTCTATGAAACCGGCAAAT
>JAPLUJ010000202.1:0-4277 GCA_026397695.1 Verrucomicrobiota bacterium
CTTCCTCGTGCTTGCCGAGGCGGAAATTCGCCGCGCCGAGCACGGCGGCCGCGCGCGGGCTTTGCGGGGCTGCCTTGTGGGCCTGGCTGGCAGCCTCGAGGGCTTTGTCGGGCTGGTTCAGGACGGTGGCGTAGAGATCCGCCAGCCCGAGATGGGCGGCTTCGATTTGAGGGTTGATGGCCAGCGCGTTCTGATAGGCGGTGGCGGCGTCTTCCGGGCGGCTGGCGGCGGCGAGTTTTCCGGCCTTCAGCACCATGAGCACAACATCCTTGGGCGAGTCCTTGAGCCGCTGCTCAAGGGTGGCGAGATCCAGTTTTTGGCCGTCGCGCAGGATGGCGAGGTGTGCCGCCGCCTGCTCTTTTTCGGGGAATCCGCCGGGGAGCGCCAAGGCCTTTTCGAAAGCGGCGATCGCTTCCGGGGCCTGGTGCATCATGTAGCGGGTCATCGCGAGATGATACTGCACCGTAGCTTCCTCGGGCATGCGGCTGGCCGACTCGAGCAAGAACGGCAGCGCCTGGCGGTAATCGCCGCGGAGCCATTCGATCCAGCCACAGGTATCGGCGACTCCTGGGTCGTCGGGAAGGAGTTCGCGGGCTTTGCGCGCGTTTTCCCGTGCTTGGTCGAGCTTGCCCGGAATCCCACAATCGATGTAGGCGAGATCGTTGTAGACCGACGCGAATTTCGGATCGATTTTCACGACCTCCTCGAAGCTGGCCCGCGCTTCATCGATACGACCGAGTTCCCGCAGCAACGAGCCGAGGAACATCCGCGCCGAGAGGTTATTGGGGTTGGCTTCGAGCAATTGCTTGAGGCGTCCGATCGCCTCATCCGTGCGCCCATCGGCGATCTGGATGCGCACGAGCATGCCATAGGCCATGGTGTCATCCGGCTTGAGTTCGATGGTTTTTTTGGCCAATGCCTCGGCGGCCTTGTAGTCTTTACGGGTGTAGCAGAGTCCGGCCTTGAAGAGGTGCGCTTGGGAGGACTCCGGGTGAGCTTTGAGATAAGCGTCGATGCGGGCCATGGCTGCATCGCCCTTGCCTTCCTGCTGGTCGAGGGCGGCGAGCTGGCCCACTGCGGCAAACTGTTTTGGCGCGCGGACCAGCACGCGTTCGAAGACGGCGCGGGCCTCGGCGATTTTACCCTGGGTGACAAGCATTTGCCCGAGTTTGAGTTGCGGCACAGCATCGTCGGGCGAGACCTCAGTCTGTAACTTGAGAATTGCGACCGCGTCATCGGCACGGTTGGCGGCACTGTAGGAGGCCACCAGTAGCTCCTGCGCCGAGCGATTTGTCGGTTCGGCAGCATACAGCGGTTCGACGAGACGGATCACCTCCCCAGCTTGGCCGTCCTTGAGGTATAGGCCGGCGCGCAGCAGGACCGCTTCGGTTGCCCCCGGGACGCTCACGAGCACGCGGTCAAACATCTCTGCGGCTTTGCGGGAGTCGCCCGCTGCCAAGTAAGCCTTGCCGAGGGGTAATTCCAGATTGGGCCGGGACGGGAAGGCCTTGGTGAGTTTCTCCAATTGTTCGACTGCCTTGGCGGGTTCTTTGCGGCGCAGCCAGAGGCGGGATTGGAGCAGTCCCGCCTCGATATCGAACGGGCTCTTCGCGAGGACCTTGGACAAATTCGTTGCCGCCTCGTCATCATTGCCGCTAGCGAAGGCGATCCGTGCCAGCAACCGCCAGTTCGGCAGGTAATCCGGGACGGCCTCGGTCGCCTGCTTGAGCAGCGCCACCGCATCGTCCTTGCGCTCGAGTTCCACTAGGAGCATGGCGTAGAAGCCCAATTCGTCGGAGCGTGGACCGGCGAGTTCGGAGGCTTTCTTCAGGGATTCGAGGGCTTTCTCCGGTTGCTTGTTCGCCTTGAAGAGGTTTCCCTGCGAAGCGAGGGCACGGGCGTATTTCGGATCGGCTGCAATAGCGCGATCGACAAGTTTCGAGCCTGCCTCGACCTGCCCGCGGCGGAGATTGATGAGCGCGGAAGCCAGCAAAACCGGTGCCTGTTCGCTGGCGTTGGAACGGGTGATTTGTTCCTCGCACTCGGTCATGGCCTCGGGCGTGAGCGAGGTTTCCGCCAGCAACAGCAAGGCTTCGCCATGGGCCGGTTTGCGCGCGAGAATCTCGAGCAACTCCTTCCGGCTGTCAGCCGCGAATCCCAAGGCCAAAAGGGACCGCGCGAGGTTGACTCCGACCTCGTCATCCGTAGGCAATTTGCTCTTTGCTTCCTCCAGGACGCTCCCGGCGTCGAGCAGCGCTCCTTGGCGTACCAATGCTAGGCCGAGCCCCTTGAGTGCCTGGGGATGCCCGTTTTGCATTTCCAGCAGGTTTTTGAATTCGATTTCCGCAGCCGCATAATCGGCCTTCTCGTAGTGTTCCTTGGCGGCGGCGAGTTTGTGGGCCACCTTGGCCTTCTTGTTGCACCCGGGCAGGAACAAGGCTAACAGCAGAAAAGCGGCGGTCTTGCAAAGCAGCCGATGATGATGTTTCATGGGACGCGAGCCTAACCTTCCGCCTCGCAGTGACAAGAAAAAATTGTTGGCGGATAATTGTTGTTGGGGTGTTGCGGGGAGCAGCCGTGTGCGTCCCGGTGGGCATTATCAGACTCTGGCAGGCGCGGTGGATAAACGCGCCACCCGCGCGCACCTGATAGTTGCACATGTAACCACAGGCTGCATTTGGCTGGTGAAAACCGCGCTATCCGCGCGCCCCGGATGGCTGTACTGCAATGGTTAGAAGAGGTATTACGGTTTTCCTTACCTTTTTTTTATATTAATAGTTTTACAAAGCGAATATAACAAAGTATAACTATGGCGATTTGCGCTGCGCCCTCATTATGACTGTCTCTTGCACCCAAATCACCAAAGCAATATTTTTGAAACGGCACGAATCCCGCGCTGGAAACGTGGCAGTGATCTTTTTTTGATATTGGCGCTGCTGCCTTTTGCGCTGCTGCTGCTGCCGGTCGTGGCTTGCTGGATCAAGCTGGTTTCCCCGGGGTCGTGCCTCTTTCGGCAGACCCGCATTGGCCGCGGTGGCCGCCCTTTCACGATGTACAAGTTCCGGACCATGATGCCCGGGTCGGATGGCGCCATCCACGCAGCCCACGTCAGGCGACTGATCAGGAGCAACCGACCGATGATCAAGTTGGACAGTGACGACAACCGCGTGATCAAAGGGGGCTTGTTGATGCGCATGTCCGGTCTTGATGAGTTGCCGCAGTTGATCAATGTCCTGCGCGGTGAAATGAGCCTGATCGGACCGCGCCCCTGCATTCCGGACGAGGTTCCTCTCTATGAGGTGGATCACCACCGCCGCTTTGCCGTGCAACCCGGGTTGACGGGACTCTGGCAAGTGGAACGCACGAAACCCACGACGTTCTGCGGGATGGCCGGCTTGGATGTGGAGTATGTCGACCGCCTGTCACCATCGTTTGATTTCATGATCCTCCTGCGAACTCCGGGCACCCTGGTCTGGCAGCTCAAGACGTCCGTCATGACCAGGAATGGGAAGGAAACGGGCCGGTCAACGGGGCGGATCTTCCCAGTGGATGCGCCTCCGGAAGCTCTGTAATAACTCCCGGCAGGAAACCATGCCAGCGCGCATGAACCGCATCCTGGCAATCGGTGTGGCGCCAGTCCGGCTTGCATCATTTCCGCTGAATATAATCTGACACCATGCAGCCGGAAAACCATTTGCTACAGAAGCGCGTAAATCTCTTCGATGGAATATCAATCGTTGCCGGGACAATGATCGGCTCGGGAATATTCATAGTGAGTGCGGATATTGCCAGAACCATTGGATCTCCGGGGTGGTTGATGATGGTTTGGCTGATTACCGGAATAATCACCGTGATAGGTGCGGCGAGTTACGGCGAGCTAGCGGCAATGATGCCCCAGGCGGGAGGGCAGTATGTATATTTGAAGGAGGCCTATCATCCCCTCATCGGCTTTTTGTTTGGCTGGACCACCTTTCTGGTTATCCAGTGCGGTTCCATAGCGGCTGTGGCTGTGGCATTTGCCAAATTCAGCGGCGTGCTCATACCATGGATATCTGAAAAAAACGTGTTGTTTCACTTGGGGCCTTTGCAAGTCAACAGCACAATGGTCATTGCCATAGCAATGATATCCTTCCTGACATGGTTGAACACAAGGGGTATTGTCACGGGAAAAACCGTGCAGAATTTCTTGTCCTCAACAAAAGTTATCGCCCTTTTCGGATTCATAGCAATAGGGTTTCTGGCGACCACAGACCTGAATTCCTTCGAGCTTAACCGGG
>JAPLUJ010000202.1:4290-8369 GCA_026397695.1 Verrucomicrobiota bacterium
AGGTGTTCTGGCAGGCCGGCAGGCTTGCTCCGGATGGCCAGGCAGTACCCCTGATCGGGTTTGCTCTGGTTGCAGCCATCGGAACCTCTCTGGTGGGTTCGTTGTTCTCAGCCGATGCCTGGTATAATGTTACCTATCTTTCAGGAGAGGTGGTTAATCCCAAACGCAATGTACCATTAAGCCTGGTCTGCGGAACCTTGCTGGTTTCAGCAGTTTATTTACTCACAAACCTTGTCTATATCAGGATTCTTCCTCTTGCAGGCTCGCCTGATGGTCAGGATGTTTTAAGCCGTGGTATCCAGTTTGCCACCGACGACAGGGTGGCGACATCCGCCATGAGTGTTGTCTTCGGCGATTATGCCGCCATTATCATGGCCGTATTCATCATGATCAGCACCTTTGGATGCAACCATGGGCTTATCATGGCTGGTCCGAGGGTCTACTATGCCATGGCAAAAGACGGTCTGTTTTTCAGCAGGGTGGGTGAAATCAATAAAAACGGGGTTCCGGGATTTGCCATTGTGGTGCAGGGTGTTTGGTCGGTATTGCTGTGTTTGTCAGGGACCTATGGCGATCTGCTGGATTATGTAATATTCGCTGTTCTGATATTCTTCACATTAACCATTCTTGCTATTTTTGTTCTGCGGGTGAGGCGACCCGATATTCCAAGACCCTACAGGGCAATCGGTTACCCGGTGATTCCGGCGATTTACATTCTGACCACGCTAACCATCATGGTAATTCTTTTAATCTACAAGCCGAATTATACATTTCCCGGATTGGGAATAGTGATTCTGGGGATTCCGGTATTCTACCTGTGGAGAAGATTCAACGGATCGGCCGGGCGGCAAAACGGAGCCATGCACTAGCGTCCCATCCTGTTGTGCGCATTATTTGTTGAAACATGCGCTTGTCGCCGGCCGTATATGCCACTATCCTTGAATCACATGAACACACACACCCTGCATTCCCGCCGCACGTTCCTTCGACAGTCAGCTGCCGCCGCTGCGGCCACGATTGCCGCACCCACCATCATCCCATCCTCCGTCCGCGGGGCCGATGGCCAAACAGCCCCGAGCAACCGCATCACCGTTGGCTTCATCGGCACCGGGGATCATGGCACTCATTGGAACCTCCCGCCCTACCTCAATCATAATCGTCACTATCAGAATGAGGATTGTTTCGCGACCCGGGATTTCCGCGAAATCCTCGCCCGCAAGGATATCGACGCGGTCATGATCTCCACACCGGACCATTGGCACACGCTCATCAGCCTGTTAGCCATTCAGGCCGGCAAGGACGTGCAGTGCGAAAAACCCACTCTAACCATCCATGAGGGAAAAGTGCTTGTCGCCGCAGTGCGCAAACATAAAAAGGTCTTCCAGACCAGCACCGAGGACCGTGCGTTGGTGGAATACCACCGGATGGCCGAGTTGGTGCGCAACGGCCGGATCGGCAAACTCCAGCGCATTGAAGTCATTCTGCCCAAGCAGCCGGGCGGTCCGGGAGATGCGACGCCGCAACCGGTGCCGCCGGAACTCGATTACCAAATGTGGCTGGGACCGGCACCTGACGCGCCCTACACCCGGAACCGGGTGCATTTCAACTTCCGTTGGATTCAGGATTATTCCGGCGGGATTATTTGCGACTGGGGAGCCCATTTGTTCGACACCGCGCAGTGGGGCAACGACACCGAGCACAGCGGCCCGGTCGAGATCGAAGGCACCGGCACGTACTGGGAGGGTGGTCTTTACAACACGGTCAAGGATTACGATGTTACATTCCGTTATGCGAATGGTGTGGTCATGACCTGCAAACCGGGCAAGCCGAGCATCAAGTTCATAGGCTCGGATGGCTGGGTGGGCAACAGCGGCTGGCGCGCACCCATGGAGGCCAGTTCCCAGAAAATCCTCGAGTCCAAAATTGGCCCCAATGATCTGCATCTCTACACCAATCCGCAGGGCGAGCACGACGATTTCCTGCAATGTGTCAAGAGCCGCAAGGATCCCTATTTTCCGGTCGATATCGGCCACCGGGTGAGCACGGTGTGCCACCTCGGCAACCTCGCCATCAAACTCGGACGCAAGCTCAAGTGGGATCCCGTGGCGGAAAAGTTCACGGGTGATGACGAAGCGAACAAGCTGCTAGATCGACCGCGCCGCGACCCGTGGCAATTGCCGAAAGTATGAAGACATTGTTGCAGGCAAGCGCGGTCATTGCGGCAATGGCGCTGGTCCCGTTGTCCGGTATCGCAGCCACCACGGGCGTCAAGCCCGCGGCCCCACTGGTGAAATCCGGTCCGGCAGGCCCGGGCGAGCCGTACGCATGGCCGTCATATGATCCCAATCTCAACTATAACTACAAGAAGGACCATCCGAATTTCAAGGTTCCCACGAAGGTGCTTGACGACGTCAAGGGCGTGGCGGGCACGATCACCTCTGGTTGGTGGTGTTTCCGGTATGGCCCTAACAAGAACGACAAGGTTACTGCTGCGGCTTGGAAACCGATGCTCGAGCGCTTCAATCAGGAGTTTGCATATTTCCGCGATGAGATGGGCTGGCCGCCGGACAAGCGGGCCCAGGAAGGCTACTTCAGCACGATCTATCTCTTTGGTTCCGGCTTGAGCACTGACCAGGCCAAGAACACGGACTTGGGCGGTTGGATGGGCAGCGTCCACTACAAGGGCGAGAACTGGCCCATGGTGCTGATTTCGTATTATCCCGTATACAGCTTTGATCCCAATTGCACGAATGGCGACAAGGACTATCAGACCGGCGGCAGTGTGCATGAAGGAGTCCATGCGATCCTGGCGGGTATGCCGGGTTGCAAGAAAGCGGGCTGGTTCCACGAAGGCGGCAACAACTGTCTGCAGGCAGTCGCGAGCGCAAAGCGAACAGGACATTACAACTCCATGGGCTGGCTGAGCGCGGGCGCGATGATGGCTCCGTTCATGCCTATCGAGTGCTACAGCGGCTGGCTGCAGGACGGCCGCTCCGGCGGGTGCCATTTTTCTGGGCGAGATCGTTTCGCCCGGCTGTATTGCATGGATTTGGCAAAATTGCACCGGGCGTGTGCTCGAGGGACTTGCCACGGCAAAGGGCGGCTTGGGAGATGCCCAGACCCGGTGCCTGATCACGGAATTCCGCGGCCGTCAAGTCATGTGCGACTTTGGCAGATGGACACCGGCGTATAAGAAGCTGCTCAACGGCAACTGGGGGTTGGTCATCGGCCCCGAATCCCAACCCGCGTGGATGCCTTGTCAGGACTGGACCGCCACCTGCTATGTCGCCACGACCTACGACAAGAGCAAGAACATGCTGACGCCGGAAGAACGGACGCTGCCCGGCTGGTCTGGTGCCAACCAGATCCCGCTCAAGATCTCCGGCACCGGTACGGTGGGTGTGGATTTCCAACCGCTCGGCCAGAACATGATCTGCCAGTTGGTGTACCGTGCGACGGACGCTTCGGTGGTGTATAGCGTGCCGGTCACCAAGGGCGTGTGCAGCCTGAACCTGCGCAAGCCGGCCAAGAATAATGTCGTGATCGCGGTCGTCTGCAACTCGGACTACACCTTCAAGGGGGATGAGACGCGCAAGGCGAAATACGACTACCGGCTGGTGCTTGGCAAGGGCATTACCAGTACTGCGGATATCCACACGAAGTGGTGGGAATAGGGAAATGCATGTGTACGCAAATGACACGGATCCCGCCCCGCTTGCCGTGGTCTGAGCCAGCCCATCTAAACAGTTAGAGGAGCAAGGGGTTCCGGACCTGAATGCCCCGGCCGCGATAGCGGCTCTATAAACCTGCGAAGCCTGACTGCATGGACGGAGCGCAGCGGAGTCAAAGCCGTCTGGATCAAACTTCACTACGGGCCTGATGCCCGAGTCTGATTGGACCGGAGATGGAGGATTGCGGATTGCGGATTGCAGATAGAAGATAGAAGATAGAAGATAGAAGATAGAAGATAGAAGATAGAAGATGGAAGAATGAGAAGAGTTCTCTTCATCCACCATCCACGATCAGCAATCCACAATCTCCGCCGTTGGCGGAATATTTTCCTCGGTGGCGTAGGCGAG
>JAPLUJ010000507.1 GCA_026397695.1 Verrucomicrobiota bacterium
CAAGTCGCCCTATACCATCAACTTGGTGACCTTCCAGAACCCAAAATCACCCACAGATTTTGCTGAAGAGCCATTTAAAGAAGGGGATTGGCTGAGAAAACGCGGCATGGTCCTCGGCATGAGCTTAGGAGTCCCACATATGGGCGTTCATATGGGTCAGGAAATGTGTTGCCAGCCCGCTCAAGCCTCCGTCATCCTCACTGCTTCGAATTTCGGTGCGAACAGGTGGTTGATTGCAAACGCCACCAGATAGGCACCGGCGCAGATTCCGCACAACACGGCATAACCGCCGCTCGCATCATGGGTTTTGGCGAACTTGTCGAGCAACGCGCCCACGAACACCTGGAAAATCATCCCGCCTACGGCCCCCGCCATGCCGCCGATGCCGATCAAGGTGGCCACCGCGCGTTTCGGGAACATGTCCGATACAGGCCTGGTGCGCGGATCCCGCAAGGCCTATCAACAACACCGCCGGCCAATCGCCGACTTTGGACACAAAGATGATCGGCACAACCAACAGGGCAAAAGCCACCATGCCGGTCTTGCGGGCACGGGACACCGACCACCCGCTGCGGATCAGATATCCGGTCAGCCAGCCACCAGCTATGCTCAATACCGTGATGATCGAGTAAATGGTCACCAGGTGGATCCAACTGTTTTTGATATCCAGGCCCCGGGTTTTCTTGAAGAAATCCGGCAACCAGCTCAGGAAAAACCACCACACCGGATCGGTGAGGAACTTGCTGGTGATGAACGACCACGCCTGCCGGTATTTGAGCACGCTGAGCCATGGCAATGGCTGGCCGGGATTCTCGGCCGGATCACTGTGGATGATGGCCAACTCCGCGGCATTCACTTCCGGCCGCTTGTCAGGGGTGTCATACTTTGGAATCCAGAATGCGAGCCACAGGAAACCGGCCAATCCCGCAAACACAAAGGCCCATTGCCAGCCCATGAGATATGCCAAAGGTGGCACCAGGGCGGGCGCGAAGATCGCTCCGGCGTTGGTGCCGGCGTTGAACAGACTGGTCGCCAGCGCCCGCTCGCGCTGCGGAAACCATTGGGTCATCGCCTTGATGGCGGCGGGAAAGTTTCCTCCCTCGGCAACACCTAACAGCAACCGCGCGACGAGAAACGCGACGAATGCCGATGGCACCAACAAGGTGGCCGGGTTGCTAGCGAGCCATCCGAACGCGGGCGGCAGCGTCATCTGTTTGCCAACCAGCAGAATGATCGGGGCATGCAGGATGGCGGCGATGCTCCAGGCAATGATCGAAACTTGATAGCCGCGCTTCACGCCCACCCGGTCCACAAAGCGCCCGAACCATAACAAGCCCACCGCGTAGGCTCCCTGAAACGCGGAGTTCACCCAGCCATACTGGATGTTGGTCCAGCCGATGTCGGTATCGAGTATCGGTTTGAGCAGCGAGAGAATCTGCCGGTCGATGTAATTGATCGTCGTCGCGAAAAACACCAAGGCGCAAATGAACCAACGGTAACGGGTGGGAGCAGCGGATGTCGCAATCATGGGGTGGATCAAGTGGGTGGCGGCGGAACTCCAAGGGTCCGGCAGTCGCGCGCAAGCGTGCCATGCCGGTTGCGTCTGGCAAGTAGCAATAAAGGGGTTTGCATGGGGAAGCCGCCGGGTCTGCCGCCACGGTTCACTGAAGCATGTAGATGATGTTGCAACAATCATTGGGGAACTCCTCCAATGGTTCTGGAGCATGGAGATCGGTATTTCATTCCGCCGGATTTCCATTACGGTTGCACCATGTCGTTGCTCGCACGCTTTCTCGATCCCGCGTCCGTCTCGCTGAAAATCTGCGGCGTCACCACGCGCGACGATGCAGAGCATCTTGTTACGCTCGGGGTGGACGCGCTCGGGGTGAACTTCTGGCCGCAATCGCAACGTTTCCTCGCGCCGGAAAACGCCGGCTGGCTGCGTGAACTCGCCGGGCGGATCCTGCGGGTTGGCGTGTTCGTGAATGAACCCGCTGCTGTTGCGCTGCGTCTCATCAATGACGGGCTGTTCGATGTTGTGCAACTCCACGGCGACGAGACGCCGGAGGATGCGCTCCCCTATCAGGATGCCGGCATTCCATTTGTCAAAGCGCTCGGGGTGAGGACACGCGGCGATCTGGAAGGCGCGGTGGATTTCGGTGCACACGCCATCCTGCTCGACGCATACGCGCCGGGAATTCATGGCGGCACCGGAGTGACCTTCGATTGGAACACCGCCATCGATTTCAAATCCCGCCATCCGCATCTCCCGCTTATTCTAGCAGGCGGCATCGTGCCAGAAAACGCCGCGCTTGCCGCCGCTGCGGTCCGCCCCGCCGCACTCGATGTAGCATCCGGTGCCGAACACTCTCCCGGTCTCAAGGATTTCCGGAAAGTTTCCGCCCTGCTTGCCGCGCTGCAACGCTGACTCCCATGCTAACCGATTCCCACTGCCATCTCGCCTCACATCGTTTCCAAACATCCGAGGTTGCCGATCTGCTGGAACGCGCACGCGCTGCGGGTGTCTCCCGTCTGGTCACGCTGGCCACCAGCCTCGGCGATCTGCCGGCAAATCTAACCATCGCCGAAAATCCGCGCGTGCACACCTGCATCGGCATTCATCCGTGCGACGTCCATCACGCACCTCACGACGCCATGCTGCACCTCGCCGCCGTCACCCGGGATCCGCGGGTCTGCGCCATCGGCGAGACCGGCCTGGATTTCTATCACCCCGCTCCTGCAGGATGGGATGAGAAATCGTTGCGCGAATGCCAGCGTGAATTTCTCCGCCGGCATTTCCACCTCGCCGCAACCGCAGGGCTCAACATCATCATCCACACCCGCGATGTCACGGGGCACGCGTCGTTCGAAGACGCCTTGGCGATTTACCGCGACTTCCACACTGCGGTACGCGCCGTGTTCCATTGTTTCGTCGGGCCGTGGTCTAACGCAATGCGCGTGCTCGATCTCGGCGGACTCGTGTCATTCGGCGGTGTCGCCACGTTCAAGAATGCCCGCGAGGTGCGCGCCACGGCAAGCCAGTGCCCGGCGGGATCGTTCATGGTGGAAACCGATGCGCCCTATCTGGCACCGGAACCGCACCGTGGAATGCGCAACGAACCGGCCTTTGTTCGCGACACCGCGGAGTTTCTCGCAACACTGCGCGGTGAGACGTTGGAAGAATTCGCATGTCACACCGGCGCAACCGCCGACGCGTTTTTCCGTTTCAGAACAAGCTTTTATTGAATAAAACCCGGGCGCGGCCACGTTTCATCCGTCGGGTGGAAGATGCTCGCGTTCCATCCTTCACAACTCCCAAGCCAACCCTCACACTCACCCCATGACTGCCATTCGCATCCTCACTCCGTCGTTGCTCGCCGTTGCGCTGCTTGCCTGCGCCCCGCAAAAAAACCACGATTACGATACCCCCGGTCCTTACAACACATCCGATGGCGGCCGCGTCAACCCGCCCGCCACCGCTCCCGCAAACCCGGTGTATGACACCCCCGCCGCGTATGAGGAAAGCGCGCCGCCAGCTGCGGAAAATCCCGCAGTGTCTGCACCTCCCACCAATCCCGCAGCACCGGCGCACGGCGCGGCCATCATCCACACCGTGGTCGCAGGTGACACGCTCTCGGGCCTCAGCGCAAAATACAAAATCCCCAGCGCGTCAATCAAACAGGCTAACAAAATGACCAACGACACCGTCGTGCTCGGCCGCAAAATGGTCATTCCTCCACGCTGACAAAAAAATCTAATCGCTCGCCGGAAGCCGCCGCGCTCCCGGCGATTTTTTTTGCCCGCGAGTCGGATCGCAACGCGGAGAAAAATTCTTTTTTTCCGATGGTAAAGATTTCTTAAAAATCGACACATTTTAACTTGACGGATCTCCAAACTAATCGTTTAGTCGTCGTCAGCAACGAGATTGCAACGCATGACGAGGCCTTCACAACCATCCAACCTTGAGCTTCAAGCACTGTCGGTGCTGTGGCACGAGGGGCCATCTACGGTGGCTGCCGTACTTGATTCGCTTCCTGATAAAAAGGATCGCGCATACACGACGGTGCTGTCGGTGATGCAGAACCTTGAGCGCAAGCATCTCGTGAAGCGGGTGTTGGTTGGTAGGGCTCACGTGTATGCAGCCGCCTGTTCCCGGGAAGTGATCGTGCAACACACGACTCACGATTTCCTGACCCGCACTTTTGGAGGACGCCTCGGTGAGGCGATCCTCGCGATCCTCTCCGCTGGCACATTAACGCCGGAAGAGAAAACAAACATAGAACGCGAACTCCAACGACACAAAACCATGGCTGCAAAAAAAACAGCGAAGAAGGTTGCGGCAAAGCCCGCAAAGAAAGCCGTAAAGAAAGTTGCCACCAAAGCTCCGGCTAAGAAGGCAGTGAAAAAAGCGGCACCCAAAGCCCCCGCCAAAAAGGCCCCGGCCAAGAAAGCGGTGAAGAAGGTCGCCAAAAGCGCCAAGAAAGCCCCGGCCAAAAAGGCGGTGAAGAAGACCGTTGCGAAGAAAGCTCCGGCCAAAAAGGCGGCCAAGAAGAAGTAACCCCAATACCTCACCGGGTTGAAACGGTGGTCGTGCCTGCATGACGGCTACCCCGCCAGTCCGGATCGGGGTTTGACAAGGGGCGGGAGATCCGAGGATCTCCCGCCTCTCTTTGCGTTAACAAAGGGCACCGATAGCTCAGGCATTCCCACAGGACCATTTTTTGCCTGAACTCAATTCGCAGTCGGTCAGTCAGGAATGCCTGACTGATTGGGGTGACTTGGGCAGTTACCAAAAAAGAAGTTGCACACCGCGACCTCGGCGGCCTAGCCTTTCGCGCCCCGGACGAAATGGCACCGCGCGGTTAGCTCAGTGGTAGAGCACCTCCCTGACACGGAGGGGGTCACTGGTTCGAAACCAGTATCGCGCACCATCGTTGATTTTCACTCCGAAGTTTTCGACAGCAGGAGGATGCGGTCGAGGTCGCAAACGACTAACAGGGGAGGGTTTTCCAAGGCGTTGCGA
>JAPLUJ010000092.1 GCA_026397695.1 Verrucomicrobiota bacterium
GCCTGCAAGTGAGCAGATTGAATCCATGGAAAGGCCAGAAAAATAACAACGACCCGGCCCCCGGGCCACGGGAGTAGGCGGCAGAAGCGTCCTTGCGACGGCGCTTGGCTTCCTGCGGGTTGCGTGTTGGCATCGGCGGGCGCATGATAAGCGGACTGACCACGCCAATCCATCCTTGATTCCTCCAGCCCACACAAAAAATCCACCGCGCACAAAATTTCTGCGCCTGCGGACCCTATGGGCACACTGCAAACGTTCCAGACAATCATGACAAGATATGCCCAATCATATCAAGGAACGCACGGGACTCGTCCTGCATCACCTGCGCTCGCCAGACAAAGCGCCGGGACCACGGCGCTTTGAATCACGCAATCATGAAACACAATCCGATACCCACTCTCATGGGGCTATGCTTGTGGCTGGTGTCCAGCCTGCAACCGCAGGCCCGTGAACCGTCGCGCAATCTGCAGGATCTGGTGCAACTCGAGTCCAAGGTGGCGGCGGTGTCACGCAAGGTTGCGCCTGCCACGGTGGCCCTGCTGTCCGAACAAACGGGCTCTTCCGGTTCGGGCGTGGTGGCCTCGGAAGATGGTCTGATCCTCACCGCGGCCCATGTGGTGCAAGGCGCGGATGCATTGCTGGTGGTGTTCCCGGATGGCAAACAAGTGCAGGGCAAGGTGCTCGGCGCGAATTACTCGAAGGACATCGCCATGGTGAAAATCACCGGTCCCGGCAAATGGCCGTACGCCACCCTCGGTGCCTCCAAATCGTTAGAGGCCGGTGACTGGGTGATCGCACTCGGTCACTCGGCCGGTTTCGACGCAGGCCGCTCGCCGCCCGTGCGCTTCGGCCGCGTGATTTCCAAAGGTCCGGGCAATTTCCTGACTACCGATTGCACGTTGATCGGCGGCGATTCGGGTGGCCCCTTGTTTGATTTAAACGGCAACATAATCGGTATCCATTCGTCCATCGGCCAATCGCTGACTAACAACAACCACGCCGGCAGCGACGGATTTCGCGACGACTGGGACCGCATCCTCGCGGGCGAAACCTGGGGCGCTCTCTCCATGAACCCCTTCGCCAATCCGGAAATGCCCGTGCTGGGAATCGGTATGGCCATGATGCGCGGCGTCAAGGGCGTGACCTTGATGGCAGCGCGGTGGACGACGGCGGGGAGTTGTTGCAGATGCTCGCGAAACGGCAGGCGGGCGATGCCGTGAAACTTGGTGTGCTGCGCGACAAGGAAAGCCTCGATGTGAAGGTCACGCTCAAGCGCCGCAACGAACTTTACGAACAACGGTAAACATAACTCATGGACATGAAAAAAACCATCATCCCGATCCTTGGTGTGGTCTTGTGGCAGGCGATGGCTTCGGCGCAGGATGACATCCCATTGCTCCGTCCGGAAGAACGCCAGGCCGTGGACACCCAAACCGACGAGTTCAACCAGTCGCTCATGCCGGCTCTAACCAACGCGGCCAAATCCACGGTGCGCATCTGGGCGGGCTCCCGGCGCCTTGCCTACGGCACCGTCGTCGGCGATGGACACCAGGTTCTAACAAAATGGAGCGAGGTGGCACGCGCGCGCGCCAACCTGCGCATCGAGACGTCCGGCGGCGAGGTGCGTGCGGCAAATATTTCCGGCGTCTATGAGGACGAGGATCTCGCGCTGTTGGCAATCGGCGGGTCGGCGCTCACGCCGGTGCCATGGTCAAAGGAAAACCCCGTGCTGGGAGCGTTTCTAGCTGCTCCACAACCGAACGGACGCCCCGCCGCCTTTGGTGTCGTGAGCGTGCTGGAACGAAATCTGCGCGACACCGACCAAGCCTATCTCGGAATCGGCGGCGATCTGGGTTTCAGCGGCCCCGGCGTGAAAATCAAGGAAGTGGCCGCCCAATCCGCTGCCGCCACCGCAGGACTGCAAGCGGGAAATATCATCCTCAAAGTCAACGAGCGGCAGATCTCCGGCCTGATGGAACTCAAGAACGCCTTGGTCGGCGTGAACCCCGGCGATACGGTCACGTTGCTAGTGCAAACCGGCTCCAGTGAAAAGAAGCTTTCCGTGGTGTTGGGAAATCGCCCGCAACTGCCGAATTTTCCGGGTAACCGCCTGCGCCAAATGGAACGCATGGGCGGCCCTATCAGCCGGGTGCGTGATTCGTTCACCCACGTGATCCAATCCGACATGCGCCCGCAGCCGGATCAAATCGGCGGCCCCGTGGTCGATTTGAAGGGACAGGTCGTGGGTATTACCGTGGCGCGTGCGGACCGCACCCGTTCGTTCATCATGCCCGCCGCCGCTGTGCAAAACCTGCTGCAACAAAAACCGGGGGATCCCGCATTGGCCAAGACGCAACAGCCGGATGACGCGCCCGCCATGTCTGTTAGAAGGCGTGCCGCACAAGGCCGGTCACCAGCCGGTGACGCGGAACTAATGCGCCGCCACATCGCCGAAATGCAGCGCTTGATGGAACACATGCGCGAGGAAATGGATGGCCTGGATCCCTAACGAAATGCCCATAGTGCTTGCCTCCGCATCCCCCCGCCGCCGTGATTTGCTCGCACGGGCGGGCGTGGCCTTCGAGGTGGTGGTTTCTCCGGCAGAGGAAATTCATGACGCATCCATGACTCCCGAAGTGCTGTGCGAATGGAACGCCACCCTCAAGGCGGTGGCCGTCGCAGCGGTGCGCCCGGATGCCACCGTGATCGGCTCCGACACGCTCGTTTTCATCGATGGCGAACCGCTGGGCAAACCAACGGATCTGGATGAGGCATGCCAGATGCTGCGGCGTCTAGCAGGACGGACCCACCAGGTCTGTACCGGCGTGTGCATGATTTTTGCGGGTGGCGCACGCAATGTGTTTCACGAGACCTCGGAGGTCACCTTGCGAACGCTCGACGATGACGCCTCGTCGCCGCGTTGCGCGGCGGGCATGACCCGGATAATCAATTAGATGAATGATGGATCTCCCGCATCCGGCACGCCCGTCGATGAATGCCCGCATGCCCCCCCCCACAAATGGGAAATTGCCGAATTCTTCCATCATTTCACCTCCCATCATTTGCCAAACTCTGCCAAGCCCTCCGCCTTCTTCAGGTGGCGCGCTACCGCCGGGAGCGCATGCCCATGTGATGTGATAGAATCGCTCTCAGCTTTGCCTGCGGCCATGCCAGTCACGGCTGCGACGGTTTTTTTTCCGAGTTCGCCAACGCTCTCACCGCGTTCCGCTCCCATCTTTTCCTGGCGCGGCTTTCCCCCTCCCTCCGTAGGGCGATTGGCTGAGCCGGGCAATGCATTACGGCTTGAAATGTTTGATTTTGGATTGGGGGCGGACTCAGACACCTCATTGCCGCGCTATGCCAGCGGCCATTGCTGTGACGGACGCGTTGTCATCTTCGCAACTCAGCGTTTGACCTCGGAAACGCCGTAGTGTCGAGCAAGCCGGATTCCCTGAAATGGTAGGGCGTGGCGGCC
>JAPLUJ010000564.1 GCA_026397695.1 Verrucomicrobiota bacterium
CGCCAGCGGATTGTTCCAACCGTTAGGCGTGAAATTCCGCGGCAGCGAGTTGTTCATCACCTGCCGCGACCAACTCGCACGCCTGCGCGACTTCAACAACGACGGCGAGATCGACTTCATCGAGTGCTTCAACAACGACCACCAGGTGACCGAACATTTTCATGAGTTTGCGATGGGCCTGCAGACCGACGCGGCGGGCAATTTCTATTATGCCAAGTCCGCCCGCCACGCATTGCCCGCGCTGGTGCCGCATCACGGCACGCTGTTGCGCGTCAGCGCCGATGGCTCGCACACGGATATCCTCGCCAACGGCTTCCGCGCTGCTAACGGAATCTGCCTCAACTCCGACGGCACGTTTTTCGTCACCGATCAGGAAGGCCACTGGACACCGAAAAACCGCATCAACCGCGTCACCACCGGTGGCTTCTATGGCAACATGCTCGGCTATAGCGAGGTGACCGACCCTGCGGATTCCGCCATGGAACAACCCATGGTCTGGATCACCAACGCCAAGGACCGCAGCCCGGGCGAATTGCTGTGGGTGCCTGACAATACCTGGGGCGCGCTCGGTGGCTCGCTCCTCAATCTCAGCTATGGCACCGGCCGCGCATTCATCGTCCCTCACGAACAGGCCGGCGGCCGCTGGCAGGGCGCGGTGTGTGAACTGCCGATGCCCGCATTTGCCACGGGCATCATGCGCGGACGTTTCGCCGCCGATGGCGCGCTCTACACCTGCGGCATGTTTGCGTGGGCTGGCAATGCCACCACTCCCGGCGGTTTCTATCGGATCCGCCGGAGCGACCAAGCGGCGCACGTCCCGCTCGCCATCCACCCTGCCCGCGGTGTACTGCGGGTCACTTTCAGCGATCCGTTAGATCCGGCCAGCGTCAAGCCGGATGCCTTTGCATTCAAAGTCTGGTCTCTCAAACGCACTGCCGGCTATGGCTCGCAACATTACGACGAGCATTCGCTGCCAATCACCGCGGCACGCATCGGCAAGGACGCCCGCACGCTGACCCTCGACATCCCGGCGCTCGCCCCCACGCAGTGTTATGAACTCACCGTCAAACTCCGCGGTTCTAACGGATCACCCGTCGAACGTTCCATCCACGGCACGATTCTCCACCTGTCTGAACAATGAACTCCACCATCACTCCCGTCCCCTGATACAACTGACCACGAAATCCCACCTTGCCGTGCGGAACGGATGATGTTTAATTGGGCCACTCGGAAATCTCATTAGAACCAAACAACAAACAAACACGGGCAGATGGATGGTCTGCGCGGCAGAGGAACCGGGCAAGGATGGGAACAAGACCATCCCTGAATTTGTTACCCCGGCCATGCCGGCGAACCCTCCGCCGAACTGGTTGACCTATCATCTGGTCCATCCCGGTCCCGGTGCAGCACACCCGGGCGATCCGAATTGCGCCTTCTTCTGGAAGGGCCGGTATCATCTGCACTATATCTATAATCACAATGGCTTCTGTTTCGCCCACCTCTCCAGTACCGACCTGGTGCACTGGAAATGGCATCCGACCACGCTGACGCCGCGAACGACCGGTCACGGCATGTTCAGCGGCACCGGTTTCCTTACCAAGGATGGCAAGCCGGCGATCATCTATCATGGCCAGGGTTCCAACCGGAACCAGTTGGCGTTCGCGTTGGACGACAACCTGGAGCAATGGACCAAGCCGGTTGCCATCATGCCCAAGGAAGCCTCCGGCGAGGATTCCAAGGTGCGGCAATGGGATCCCGATTGCTGGCTCAATGGCGATACCTATTATGCTATCTCCGGCGGCGGTCCGCCGTACCTGATGAAATCCCCGGATCTGAAACAATGGCTGAGTCTGGGGCTCTTGCTGCATGATGACATGCCGGCAAGCCTGAAGGTCAATAAGAACGAAGACGTTTCCTGTGCCAATATGTTCAAGCTTGGCAACAAGTGGATGCTGCTCTGCATCAGCCATGGGTTGGGGTGCCGCTACTATCTGGGCGATTTCAAGGACGAGAAGTATCTGCCTGATTTCCATGCCATGATGAGTTGGAACGGCAATAATTTCTTCGCACCGGAATCCATGCTGACCAAAGACGGCCGCCGCGTGATGTGGGCTTGGCTGCTCGGCCTGCCCGTGGCACCCACCGGCGTCCAGTCACTGCCGCGCGAACTGGAACTGCCGGCAGATGGCGTGCTGCGCATCAGGCCCTTGCGGGAACTCGCCATGCTGCGCTACGACCAGAAGCAGACCGACCGCCTCACGCTCAAGAGCGATACCACGCACCGGCTAACGGAAATCGCCGGTGACGCGCTGGAATTGGAAGTGGTCTTCAAAGCGCCGACGGCGAAAGAGGTTGGTCTCGATGTCCTGTGCGACAAGGACGGTGCCAACGGCGTGCGGATTGCCGTCATGCCCGAAAGCAAGACCTTGGTAATAGGCAAAGTCGTTGCGCCTTTCGAACTCAAGGCCGGCGAGGACCTCACCTTGCGGGTGTTTATCGATAAGAATCTCGTCGAAGTGTTTGCCAACGACAGCCAAGCCGCCTTATCCGCCATCAAGTATGATGCGGCGAACATGGGACTGAGCCTTTTCAGCAAGGGCGGCGACGCCGAGTTGAAGCAGATCAAGAGTTGGAAGATGAAATCCATCCATGCGGGACAGTAAGGCAATGTGGAATCATCGGCTGACGGACCGTGGGGAAGAGGAAAGTTTTTCGTCCGTCGCCTTGTCATTGTCGAGCATGTCGGTTTGTGTTGCGTGAAGGGAGCGCGGACTAGACGCAGGCCGCATGCCAAACAGGGCGAACGCTTGATTCCAGGATTCGCCGGGCTGTCCGTTCTTGGTCGGCGCGTTCCCATTCCTTCGGCATGCGCTCCCGGCGGTAGCGCGCCACCTTTGACATTCAGAAGTGGCCGGGTTCGCTGAGCAGGACGCGCCCGCCGCCTTCCAACCCGGCCATCAGGGGGCTTGCGGCTACCGAAGGCAGGAACCGCGTGTGGGCGGCGCAATGACTTCATCCGTTACATCCCCGTCTCAAGGCTCAAGCTGGCATAGCCGCAGGCAAATCCAGCAAAATAGCGACGATGTCAATTGGCGAATCTCATACGATATCAATTCGGCACGGCCAAGGATGATGCCTGGCCCGGACCGGGTGCGATCAAACGAATCATGTTGAAGGCGAATTTCAAAAGGTTGGGCACACCGTCGCCCGCGGATTGACGCGGCCCTTGTGGAAAAAAAACTAACGAGGCGGTGCCTCAACGGTCACTATGCACCCCAACTCGCCCAATTACCAAACCTACATCTCGCCTAATCTGAGGCACCGTCTCGTTAGTCAGTATGGCTGGAACACAATAATTTCCCCTTTTGCTGTCTGCATATCAACAATCGAGGAAAAGAATGACTTATTGCCGCTCCGGGTGGAAACGGCACCTCCGTTATTCCAGGGTGAAATCATTTTCAATACCCCTCCAACCTCGCTGGTCACCTGGATCTTTTCCACCTTTTTGTTTTTCAGGGTCGCACTTACCAGAAATGCGCCGATGGCTATCAGGTTATGGAATTCGGCGTCTTTTTCCAATGGCCAGTTTGGAAAAAGCCGGATTGTTCCATTGTAGCTTTGCATCAAACATTCGTTTACCACAACCGGCAACCCGAAGTTTTCGAACCACACACCCATTCTATCCATGAACCCGTAAGGCGTGTTGTCCCGATAACGGCCATGTACCTGCATTACGCGGTCAGAGGTTGTTCCATTGGGCATCAGGGAATAATTCACCTGTCGTTTGAATCGTTCAAGGTCGAGCATTCCGATTCTCGCCGATTGCAAATTCAAAAAAACCAGGTCGTTGCCGCCTTCGTTTTGCTGATTGTAAAAGGTATTCCTTAAGATTTTCATGGTTTCCGGATCGGAATGCAAACCATGATCCTCGCCGGGAAAAACAGTAAACAAGGCATTCGGCACATTGTACACCACCTGATCATGCTCATCGGGAACCGATACAAACACTTTTCCGTATTTCCCGGAAACCGCAGTTGGATACTCCGGGAAACGTGATGAAATCAATTTCACATCAGCCAGCAAAACCTCCTCCGGTTTTTCAAGCTCCAAAACCCGGGTGGCTTCGCAGAAAGCCTTGAAAATGAATTTGATGAGCGACAAATCGGCTATGCAGTCGTAATTGTATTTGAATCCGGGGCGCAAACCATAGAGTTCGGGTGGCACGGTCGGGAAAACATGGAATTTGTCATCGTTCCATTGCGGGCCGCTGGCTTCGGGCCGCTTCATGTAGGCCACCAGAAATTCCACCGCAGCCTTCATGGGCTCATATGCGCGGGTTTTCAGGAATTCAACATCACCCGAATACATATAATGCCACCACAAGCCCTGCACTGTCCACGGCGTTTCGACGATTTCCCAGCCCCAGGTCGGAACAGGATAGGGATTCATCGTCATATCAACAGGATACGCGCTGTGCGGGAAATAGGCGCCGGGCAAATCATAATATTCATTCGCCCACCTTTTACTGACCGGCATCAGCTTTTCGACGAGGCTGACATACGGCAGGTTTTTTTCAAGATGATTGCTCGAATAGGTCGCCCAGAAAGGTTGCTGGGTGTTGTAATTCATGTGGTAATCGCCGTGCCATGCCGTGCCGATCTTGTCGTAACTCCAATTGGCGAACAGTCCGGGAGTGGTCACGCCATCCTTGGCGGCACAATTCAGGAAATAGAGATTGTGATACCACATTCTTTCGAGGAACCGGTCGCTCAGTTTCACCCCCGATTGATTCCAGTACTGTTTCCAGATTCGCCCGCTTTCGGCCAATGAAGCGTCAAAGCCTTTCATTTCGGGGGTAGCAGTCGCCGGGACATCGCCATCCAGCACATTGCTCAAACCTTCCTGCAATGAAATACAGCCGATAAAACCATTTTGCTGCTGCAATGCCGCTTCCAGACTGGCCATTTGCTGGATGTTTCCGTCCCAGTTGATTCTTTTCGTTTTCTCAAGCAACCCATTCACACGGACAGTCAGCCTGAATGCCTTGTCCTTGGGATGTCCTTTTTCCTTGTCGTATTTATCCGGTTCCTGATAGGGAAGGATCTGCCTGAACGATAAAATCCCTTTTTCTAGCAGTTCATCGGTTTTTGCTTTCGGAAAATCCCGCGGCGTGGATGGATCGGGCATCACGCGAATACGGTCGAAAATGTTTGCGTGCGGGCTGCCCTGCCGATCAACCAATCTCATCCAAAGTCGGTCGCCGGTCATGTCGGTGAAAACCTGAAGTGTCAGTTTTTTCTGATCGTTTGCGAGCAGGAAAACCTCGCAAAGCCCGTTGGAAATGTCGAGCCGGTGACCGAGCATTTCCGCATTTCTGCGGTCGAAGCCAAGCAGAACCGAGCCACAGGGGAATGGCCGTGGATAAGGCGCTCTGTAGTTTTGAGCTGTCATTTTGCTGTATTCGGCATACCACCGGTCATCGGTTAGTACCGACAAGGTATCCGGGATTGCCTTGACCTTTTGGAAAACCTCTTTAAACGTCCCGATTTTCTCCCTGTTATTTTCGGCAATGCGAATGTCCCAAACGTTGTTATGCCCGAAATACAGTACCACTGCATCGGGGCGTGTGGTAACGACCACGCCCATGCCGCCGTTTCCAAGCAAGGCGCCTTCAAAAAAATCGGGTGCGGGTTTATCATAATCAATCGGGTGCAGCCTTGCCTGTTCATGGGAAATCAGTGGATTCCGGGCTGCGGAAATTCCGGTTCCAAGCAGGAGCAGAAAGGCAAGTCGAATGAACGGATTTGTCGGTTTCATGGGATTGTGGGATTTGATTTTGAAGGCAATGATACACACAAGGGCCTTGGCGTGTAGGTAGTGCGATGTGATGCTCTTGGTTTTACGATCCATGACGGATCATGGATAGGAAAATATCCAATGTCGAATCATTGTTGCCACAGAACAATAACCAAGGAGGGGCGATCTCCTGAATCGCCCTCGCCCATGGGATGCCCATGGATGCCAATGGAAGGTGGCTGACCTCAGCCCATTGGCGCTTTATCGACAAGCTTTTCCCTTGGCAGATCCTTCAGAGGCGGTTAAGAGCAAATTCATGAACGGGGTATTCCAGAAACTACCTTCATTTTCCCGCCCTCCGGTCCGGCCCTGGTCTTTATACACATTTTTTGGATCTCCGATTACCATCTTGGTCGCGGAGCGACCGTATGATGGTAGCCG
>JAPLUJ010000315.1 GCA_026397695.1 Verrucomicrobiota bacterium
CAGGGTCCGGTCACCACGCGGCGCGCGTTCTGGACCTCGACGTTGTTCGCCGTGGGCATACTTGTCACCATCGCGGCGATCGGCGCGATCACTGCGGGCGCGGGACGCATGCTGGGCGACGTCGGGCGTTACGGGAATTACTTTGTGGCATTGATTTTCTTCGTGGTCGGCCTGCATTTGTTAGGCGTGATCCCACTGCCCTTTTCCGGGCCGGGACAAGTGGGCATGAAGCGCAAGGGGATGCTCGCCAGATGGCACGGGCTGAGTACGATGCTCAGTATGCCCCAGACCGCGGCGGCACCCAGCGCGATGAGTGGCGCGCCTTCGACCGCGTGACTGAGGTTGGTGAAAAGGGTTTCCATGATGACGATCTTGACAAGTTTCGTTAGAATCAAGCCAGTGCGCCGAAGGCCATGCCCACAATGGTGGACATCGCCACCACGAGAAAGCAGAAGACGAAGGTTTTCCTGGCACCAATGATTGTGTGGATCACCAGGATGCTGGGCAACGACAGGGCGGGACCGGCCAGCAACAACGCCAGCGCCGGGCCTTTGCCCATGCCCAAGCGGGTGAGCATTTCCACGATGGGAATCTCGGTCAACGTCGCGAAATACCAGATCATCCCGACGAACGCGGCGACGAAATTGGAGGCGAGGCTGTTGCCTCCGACCCATGTGGCCACTTGGCTCTCAGGAATCAACGCGCCGATCACGCCCGTAATGAATACTCCCCCAAAGAGCAGCGGCACGATCAACATGCCGAAGTCCCAGGTGGCTTTCATCCAGTCTTTCCGCTCCTGACGGTCGAACCACCGCCACGTCATCAGCGCTACGATCAGGCCCATCACTCCCGCCAGCCCCCACTTCATGCCGTGCACCGTCATCACCCAGCCGGGCTTCGGTGTAATTGTTAGAGTATCAGTCCGGCTCAAGCGGCGCAATTCCGTCCCCAAGCGTCCGGTCGAATCATATTGCTGGATTTCCACGGTTTCCGGGCGCGAGAAGCGCACGTTGGCTTCGATCCTCGTACCATCCCTCAACGTGATGGTCACATCATTGGTGTTATACCAATCGCTGAATATCAGAAACGTCACCATCGAGGCAAAAAACAGCGCCGTCTTCCACAGCGGCCGCCGACTGGGCGGTTCTTCCGGCATCTGCATCAGGATTGCCTGGCGCCGGGCCTCGCTCCGGCGAAAGACGAAGTGCATCAACAGCCCGATGATGACGGCGAACGTGATTGCCCCCACTGCCCGCGCGACGCCCAGGTCGAGCCCTAACACCCGCGCGGAGAGGAAGACCGCCAGTACATTGATCGCCGGTCCCGAATACAGGAACGCGCTGGCCGGGCCCAGGCCGGCGCCCATCGAGTAGATCCCCGCGAACATCGGCAACACGCTGCACGAGCATACCGCCAGGATCATGCCTGACACCGACGCCACCCCATAGGCCAACGTGCGGTTAGACCGTGGTCCCAGGTAACGCAGCACCGATGTCTGCGACAGAAAGGTGGAAATCGCCCCCGCAATGAACATGGCCGGCACCACGCATGCCAGAGTGTGATTCACCGCATACCACTGGAGCAGCCGGAATCCCTCCAGAATCGCGTTGCCAACCTTCGGGTGATCAAAAGGCACATAATATGCCATCAGGAACACTCCCAGCAGCATGGTGAATTTTTTCCAGTCTCTCATCGTATTTCCAATGGTTAGATCATGGGTATCACTGCGGCTCGGCGGCGCTTCCACCGTCGATGTCCACGCCCAGTTCCTTCCATTTGGCGAGGATGTCCTCCTTGCCGAAAAACCCGGTGTGGCGGAACAACTCCTTGCCGGTGGCGTCAAAGAAAATCTGGGTGGGTATCATCTCGACACCATATTTCTTGCCGGTGTCCTCATTTTGCCACACGTCGATGAACTCGACCTTCATCTTGCCGGCGTATTCCTTCTTCAGCTCTTCCAGGATCGGTGCCATCATTTTGCAGGGAATGCACTTGGTGGCACCCAGATCCAAGAGCTTGGGAAGCTTGGCGGTCGCATCGGCCGCCGCCGCAGCCTTAGATTCCGCAGCCGTGGCGGCCACCGGTGTTGAGGAGTTGGCGGCGTTGCATGACTTGTTATTTTTGAGGATGATGGCTGCCGCCGCCGCTCCCACAACGAGCAGAATAGTAACAATTCTAGCAGGTGTTTTCATCGGTTTTCGGGTCTTATGGTTTGATTTGTTCGAGGATGGACGGCAATTGTTTGCGGAATACCTCCGTGACCGGTGCCTCCATTTCGCCTGGCGCTTTCACGGGAATCAGATTCATCACTTCCTCCCGCCCAAGCCCCGCGGTCATCATGGTCCTGAGCGCTCCTGCCACCATGGCTGACAAGCCGCGTTGTGCCTCGTCGACAGTCAAACCCGAGGTCTCGGCAAAACGTAGCAGTTCATAGAATTGAAACCAAAAATAGG
>JAPLUJ010000285.1:0-3220 GCA_026397695.1 Verrucomicrobiota bacterium
TCAGCTTGAGGGTGCCGGCGCTTGGGCTGAGCATTTCGAGGGTGGATCCGTTACTCGAAACCGGACGCCCGGAGACTGCTCCGATAGGGCCGAAGCGGACGACGAAGTTATCCGCAGGTTCGTCCGGCGCGGCGGCCAGCCGTTTGCTGGCGAAGCGGATCTCGGCAACTTCCTGGAGCGGAAAGTGGAATTGGCCGTGTTTCCCTTCGAAGAAAACTTTCCCCTCCTTGTCCAGACCATCGACCCGCCCGGCGTAACGATCAGTGCCATTGGCCATCAGGACAATGTCCTGATCGGCCATCTGCAAACTGCGTGCGGAGTCCGGCATGCCGTTCCATTCCGAGACGATGATGTCTGAGATCCGGATAGGCGAGTCATCGCCCTGCACCACGAATCCGAATCCTTCACCTTTGCCCGCGAACTGCTTGCCGGCGCGGTCGGTCCCGTCGTTCTCATACCACTGCGTGATGAATTCATCATTGACGAAGAGCGAGATTTCGCCGCTGCGCCGGTTGCTCCGCACTTCAACTGTCGCCGCGCCAGATTCCATGAGCCGGAGGTTGTTGTGATTCATCTGGACCGGTTCCAGCGCGGGATTTCCATCCTCGTTGATGGACGTGCGATATAGCATGATATAGTTAGAATACATTTGAAGGACATAGCTGTTGCCGAACAAGCGGGCAAGATCGGCGGTATCTCCGGGCATCATCCCGCGGATGTTTTCCTTCTTGCGCACCGCCCCCTCTTTGGGTTTCGCGCGGGCGAAATCCGCGTGAAATCCTAACGAGACACACAGCCGGTTCTTCCATGCGAGGTCAAAGCGCAGCACCGCACGATCCGGCATCCCGGTCTCACGGATAAGCGTGGTGCCACCATGCTTGCTCTTCCAATACCATGCGGAACCGGAAAAAAACCAGCGGCCCGGCTGGATCCCGGCATCCTTGCCCAGCTTGTCATCCTGCGCCTTGTCATCCTGCGCCTTGTCATCCTTGGCCTTGTCATCCTGCGCCTTGTCATCCTTGGCCTTGTCAGCGGGCCCTGCGTTTGGCAAGCCTTCGGGAAACGAGGCATGAGTCATTTTCCATTCATCCTCGACGAAGGGGCCGTGATAATACATCCGCCCGCCTAACGGATTTGGAGCCACTAAGGAAACATGCCTGCGGGGGATGCGCAACACCCCGGCATAGGTTGTGTCCAAGGTGACATGGTCGTCATCAATTCCGGTGATGGTACCGGGAATCCGGTCGCCATTGACAAGGCCCAGATGGGAAAGCGATTCCAGCGGTTTCAAGGGACGTCCGCCGTGGAGCACCACATGGCGGATCCGGGTGGTTTTGAAATCGACCGGTGCGGCGAGATCCGTGCGCTGCCAAACCGCCCGGGGACCGTCCTTGATGCCGACAAACGTGCCGTGCAGTTGGTCGCTATTGGTGAAACGCAGCAGATCCGGAGCCCCGGCAGCGGCGAGACCGGCCATGGAAAACAACCAGGGAATGATAATGGTGCGGATCATTTTTCGTAAATGGGTAGATAGCGGTAATTGAGTGCCAGCGAGAGCAACGCGCCGGCGGTGTTGAAGGAGGAACCCAGATTGCCGGGGAACGATCCGTCGGCACTCTGAATGATGGCGAGATAACGGATGTTGCGGGCGTTCCACTCACGCCATGTCGCATCGTCCGCGTGAAACAGCGCCTGGGACATGTAATACTCGAAATAATACGGGTAATTGGAGTCACGGAAATCGAGATTCTTCTTCAGATAATCCAAACTTGCCTGATAGCCCTTAGAATCCCGTTCCTTGCCCAATGACAAACACAGAAGGCCGATCGCAGTCAGCACCGGTTTGCCACCCATGGCCGAGGTATAGCCGTATGCCCCGTCATTGCCGCGGTTGCTGGTCAGATAGAGCAAGCCTTTGCGGATCGCCTCGTCCGGGATGGGGATGCCGGCGTTGCGTGCCGCGAACAATGTCACCATCTGGGCACCCGTGACCGTGGTGTCGGCATCGCGACTGTCCGGGGTGTAACGCCACGCGTTGGAGCGATTGCGTTTTTGCGAGCTGAGAATCAACTCGACCGCCAGCTTCAGCGCGGGCGCGATTTTCGGATTGTCCACGACGCCATAGGATTCGGCGAGCGCCTTGGTGGCGAAGGCGTGGTTATACATGCTGGTTCCGATGTAGCCATTTTTTTCGTTCTGCTGGGAAATGATATACTCAACTCCCGCGCGGATGTTCTTGGCATAAGGACCGTTGACGGGATCCTCGCCGTGGGCGAGAAACGATGCAACACATAACCCGGCCACGCCGGCCTCGGATCCCGAGTTTTCATTCCATGATCCCTTTTCGTTCTGCGCCCGGGCGAGATACTGCAATCCTTTGGCGTAAACGAGTTCGGCCTGCGCGGGGATGGAATCGTCCTGCCGGACCGGCAGATCCTGCGACCACGCCGCGCCGGCGGACGCGAGGACCAGCGGCCATGCGATCCAGCGGCTGACGGACATCATTTCTAACATGGGACGTGGCATGAAGCGGTTGTCATTTCATTTCACCTTTTTCTCAGCGCCGCGGTTGTAGGCGTCCAACGCTTTTCGGAATTCCTCGGGAATCGCCATATTCGCGCTGCCCGCCGCCTTGGGCACGCGCCGGACCTCGCTCTTGCCGCCGGCCGCACCGCCATTTGCTTCGTTGCCGGTATCGGACAGCCCGGTCTGGCCTTGGCCGCCCTCCTCGCTCTCGCCATCTCCCTCGCCCTTGCCCTTGCCCTTGCCTTTGCCCTTGCCTTTACCCTTGCCCTCGCCCTCCTCCATCATGCGCTCCATCATGTCCATCATCGCTCCGCCGGACTTGCTGCCGCTTCCCTTGCCCTGCTTCTGCTTGGCCGCGGCGTGGATTTTCTCGATGATCTCAGTCTGCGCGGCGATGGTCTCGCCGCCGGACCCTCCTGGTGTTTGGCCAGGATTTCCTCCCGCGTGGCCTCTGCCGCTGTTAGAACGGCCGTGAACAACACTCCCAGCCCGGTGATGATGATCGGATGTTTCATGGTTCGGGGACAGCGCTTGGTTTGTTAGGTTCAACATCACGCCGCAATTGTTCGAGCGTGCGGGTGCGTGACCGCAGGTCCTGTTCCTGTTGGATCATTCTCATGACACGCAGCATGAATTCAAAATCCTCATCCTCGGGTTTCGGCTGCCCCCCCCCCCCCCCACCCCCCCCCCCACC
>JAPLUJ010000285.1:3305-6709 GCA_026397695.1 Verrucomicrobiota bacterium
CCTCGGCAGCTTGATAGGAATGGTTGCGCGTGAGCCTGCTGCGGACTTCCTCAAGGCCCGAGTCGATCCGTGATTCCTGCATGGCATCAAGGATAGCCTTGAACGATGCGGTTTTGGTGCGCACAAAATAATGGCCGAGGTCCTCTTGGATCCAGCGCACGTCCCCGGCGGTGTCGGTCTGCTGGCGTGCGTTGTCATGCAAGCGGCGGCCATCGGACGGATCCAAGGCCGGACTCTTCACACCCAGCATCCGCGCGAACGCTTCCTTCAAGGAGTTGACAATGCCGTTCTCCTGGGTCGCGGCTTGTTTCAAGCGGTTGATAAAGGTGCCGGCTTCGAAGTTGCGGTTGGCTTCGTTGGCCTTGTCGATGGCCTGCTGCATTTTTTCGGCGACCTTCTTTTGTTCCGCGACGGCTTTGGCCATATCCTCCGCAGCTTTTTCTGGCGTGTTAGATTGCTCCTTGGCGTCCGCGAGTTTCTGCTGCACCTTGGGCACATCCTCCTTGGAGAGTTCCTGCATCGACTTGAGGGCCTCCGCCATTTTCTTGAGCGTTTTCTTATCGACGTCGCCGTTGCGGGCGGCGTCTTGCATCAACTGCTCCATTTTCGCGGTTTGTTCATCCATGCGCCGCTTGGTCTCGGCCTCTTCATTTTTCTGTGTTTCCAGACGTTTTTGATTTTCGTCCTTCTGGAGTTCGGCCCCTTCGAGTTTTTCGAGGCGCTCGTTTTCATCCAGCAGATTGAGTTCGCGCCGTGCGAGATCCTCGAGTTCGGTGATCTGGCGGTCGAAGCGGCTTTTGAGCATCTGCGCGTGCTCGTCGCGGGTGAGCACATAGAGGATCACCGGCTCCGAGTAAACCCGGCCACGTCCCGGAAAGTGGTCTTCCGCATAAGCCCGCAGGGTGATTTTCTGCGGCGGGATGCCGAAGGCCAGCGGCGAAAACGCGGCCGGCATGAGGATATGGCGTTGCTCGGGCACGCCATCGGCAAGTTTCAGTTCACCATTCGCCGGCGTTTCGTCGGTCGGTCGGGTGAATTGTCCGCTCCACTCGATGCCGGTGGCTTTGACGCCGAAATCATCCTCGGCCAACACCTCGAAATCGACGGTTTCCTCCGGCAGCATCACCTTCTGGCGGTCGAGGCCTTGAAGATAACAGGTGGGCGCCGCATCTTTCAACGCATCCACCCGCAGACGGAATCCCGGCTCTCCGGCCAGACCTAACTGGTCGATCCACGCAAATGGTATCTCAAACGGCACCGCCCCGATCTCTAACACCGGCGTCCTTGCGACTTTCCCGGAAATCTCAAGCCCGCCATTGAGCGGAGTGTGTTCGGGCACATCCTTGGCTTCTTCCACGGACAGCCCGCGGGTCGGCCCGAAGGTGCCTGAAGCCAGCGGCCGGGTCATGGCGAGTTCGATGCGGATTTTGCCGCCTTCCACGGCGCTGAGCACGCCGGTGTTCAGATCGACGGTGCGTTCCGCAATCCCCAGATAGGCCGGCGGCATCATGATTGCCCGGACACTCTCCGTGGCCGGCCGCAACCACGGTTCCACCCGCATTTCGTGGCGCAAATCACCCATCCGGAAAACCAGGGTGCCCGGCTCCTGTTGGCCGGGAAACGTGAAATGATAGATATCTTTTTCCAACACGCTCGCCACGCCGGGTTGCATGCCGAAACGCCCGCTCGCGGACAGCGGACGCTGCTCGGATTCCGGAGCGAGACGCAACGTCACATCAAAGGCCTCGCCAAAGGCCACCGCCTGATAGACCGGCGGATTTTCCAGTTTGGTGAACGTGTAGCGCGCGGTCTTGGAAAAGGGCATCAGCCAGCGCTCGAGCGCGTTGAATCCCGCCCGCGGCGTGAGCGTGAATGCGACTGCGGAGAGCGCCGCCAAGGCCATCGCCGCGAGCGCCCAACGCCGGTGCTTTTGCGGGGGTAATGCTTCATCAAGTTGGCGCCGTCCGGTTTCGGCGGCCACGGCTTCCATCGCCGCTTCGCGCAGGCGTGGCGAGAGCGAATCCGGGCTGCCCTCCTGATCTTGCAACTCGATGACCCCGAGCAAGCGGTCGCCAAGTCCCGGATAACGTTTCGCGATCAGCCGGGCCAACTGGGTTTCCCGCCGTTGCCGCCACACCCAGCGGTGCAGCCAATAAGGCGCGAACACCCCGAACAACGAAACGCCACCCGCCAAAATCAACAGTCGCGCCCACCCCGGAGTCTGCCAGACCCGGTCCAGCCCGTAAACTAACAGGAATGACACCAGCAGACCGATCATCCCGGCCGCTATGGCTTCGAGGATTTTCACCCGCCACAGATGCCGCCGGAAATCCACCAATTGAAGGCGCAATGACTCCGGAATGGCGACTTTGACGGTGGGATGGGATGAGGTTGGCATGGAACAATAAATCCAAACAGCAGACCGTCGGGAATGCGGGAAACTTCCAGAAGCACGACTAAACTACCAGCGCAATTTCGCTTGTTCAGCGTTTCCCGCAAGCCGCTTTGTCTCATCGGAGGCATTTTCCCAAAGCCTCACCCATCCCCATGACCCATTCCAAGTCGATCCAGCCCGGTCCTTGGGGCATGCAAGCGGGGTTCAGTCGGCGGTCCGGACCACGCGGAACCCGAGATTGACGCAACGGCTAGCAGGTGAGTTCCAGTTGCGGAATGACGCCCGTGCCCAAAGCGGAAAACTATTCCACGCACCGCCGCGGCGCACCCGCCGGTTTCCGGTCGGGGGCCCCTGCGGGTCGTCCACTGGCGATTTGGCATAATAGTCCGCAGCATACCAGTCCGCACACCATTCCCAGACATTGCCATGCATATCATGCAGTCCGAAAGCATTCGGGTGGAGACTGCCCACCGGAAGTGTGAACCCATGCCCATCGCCAGGTTTGATCACAAGATCCTGGACGTGTTCGAACTGCGCACCCGTTGCGGCATAAACCTGCCCTACGGCAGTCAATGAGGCCGCGTCGTTGCCGCTGCCATAGCGCGAGGTTGTGCCGGCACGGCATGCGTATTCCCATTCGGCTTCCGTCGGTAGCCGATAGGTTGCGCGCTCTTTCCGGCTGAGCCACTCGCAGAATGCCATGGCGTCATTCCACGTGACATTAATCACCGGGTGCTTGTCACCCTGCGGAAACCCCGGCTGCAACCAATGATACTCAGGCTTGCGCCCCTCGCTCCGGCCGGTTTCGCGGTTGTAACCCCAGCCGCCAGTCCCGTCGGTTTCGGCCTGCGTCCGGTATCCGGTGCCCGCGACAAACTGCTTGAACTGGCCGACCGTCACCTCGAATTTCCCGAGATCGAACGGTTTGGTGATGCGCACCCGATGCTGCGGATACTCATCGTCGAAGAAAGCGGGAGTGCGCTTGTAGTCGGCCAAGACCTTGACCAAC
>JAPLUJ010000735.1 GCA_026397695.1 Verrucomicrobiota bacterium
CAGACGCTACCCCGCACACGGTGAACGTGAGCGCGTTTTACATGCAGAAGAAGGAAACGACCAAGGCGCAGTGGGACGAGGTGCGGGCGTGGGGACTGTTGCACGACTACACGGATCTGGTGGCCGGCGCGGGCACGGCGGCGAACCACCCGGTGCAGACGATCTCATGGTATGACGTGGTGAAGTGGTGCAACGCGAAGAGCCAAAAAGAGGGACTCACCCCCTGCTACTACACCGACGCCGCCCAGACCATGATCTACAAAACAGGCAGCACCAACATCGACAACACCATGGTGAAATGGAGTGCCAACGGCTACCGCCTGCCGACCGAAGCGGAGTGGGAAAAGGCGGCACGCGGCGGCCTGAGCGGCAAACGCTATCCTCTGGGTGACTCGATCACGACTTCTGATGCGAACTACAACAACAGTGTAGGCAGCACGACGGTGGTCGGGAGTTATGCGCCGAGCGGCTACGGACTTTACGACATGGCGGGCAACGTGTGGGAGTGGTGCTGGGATTGGTATGGAACGTACCCCACGGTGTTGGAGACGGACCCTGCCGGGCCGTCCGGCTCGAACCGCGTGTTCCGCGGCGGGTACTGGTACGGCTACGCCGACTACTGCCGCGTCGCCAATCGCAACGACTACGGCCCGGGCTTCACGTACTACGACATCGGGTTCCGTCCCGTCCGCAGGTAGGAGTCTTCCTCTGAGCTCAAGTGAGGACAGAACAGACAGCAAGGTCTAGCAGGGCAAGCCGGGGGCTGAGGGACGAAGCCCCCGAGCGCCCTGCGGGATTTGGATTCAAAACCCTTGAGGGGGTCGAGGGGGATACTTCCCCCTCGTAGAGGGAAAATTTTTTTTCGCGTCACGATGCAACTGAGGTTTTTCAGGATACCGGCTGGAGATACCGGATGTTTTGCGGAGGAACTCAACGCGTTCCTGCGGGGGCACCGGATTCTAACCGTGCAGCGGGAGTTTGTCAGCGGGGCCGATGGCGCGTGGTGGGCGATCTGCGTGGAATACCTGTCAGCAGCCGCAGACACGGGACCGGCTGCCAATGGTACCGGCAAGGTCAAGATCGACTACCGGGAAAAACTCAACGCGGAGGATTTCGCGGTGTTTTCCGCCTTGCGCGACGTGCGCAAGGAACTGGCCGAGCGCGATGGCGTGCCGGTTTACGCGGTTTTCACCAACGAACAAATCGCCGAAATGGTGACGAGCAAAGCCGACAGCCTCACCGCGCTGCGCAAGATCGACGGCGTGGGTGACTCGCGCATCGAAAAATACGGCGAGCGATTCGTCGCGGCCCTGCGGGTGGGACGCCCGTCTTCCCATACAGCCGGGACGGCTGTCCTCCCATCATGAAGCGCGCCGGAAATCTGCTAGAACGCGTGGCTGCACCCGCCAATCTCCGGCTGGCCTTCTGGAAGGCCGCACGCGGCAAGAGCGCCGCCCGCGACGTCGTGGAATACCGGACCAACCTGGAGGACAACCTAACACAAATGAGGCACGGCATACTCGACGGCACGGTCGGGGTGGGCGACTATCATTTTTTCACGATCCATGATCCGAAGGAACGCGAGATTTGCGCGGCGGCCTTTGGCGAGCGGGTTCTGCACCACGCCCTGATCAACCTCTGTGAGCCAGTGTTCGAAAAACGCCTGGTGTTCGATTGCTACGCCTGCCGCACAGGCAAGGGCCGCATCAAGGCGCTGGCGCGGGCACAACACTACGCCCGCCGGCATCCGTGGTTTCTCAAACTCGATGTCCGCCGCTATTTCGACAGCATCGACCACGCCGCGATGACGTCCCTGCTGGAACGCATCCTCAAGGACGATGCGGTGCTGGAGATTTTCCGGCGCATCATCGACAGCCACTGCGTGATGCCAGGCAAAGGGCTGCCGATCGGCAATCTAACCAGCCAGCATTTCGCCAACCTGTATCTGGGCGAGCTGGATCATTTCGCGAAGGAACAACTGCGGGTGCCCGGCTACGTCCGCTACATGGATGACTTCGTGCTGTGGACGGATGACAAGAACACCTTGCGGCAGTGGCATGGCGAGGTGGTGGATTTCCTGCGGGAGAAGCTGCATCTGGACCTCAAGCCGCCGCAAATCAATCGCAGCCGGCAAGGCCTGCCGTTTCTGGGATGCCGCGTTCATCCCGCATACTTGCTGTTAGACTCTCGCGGACGCAACCGCTTCGCCCGCAAGCTTCACGCCCTGGAAGCCGGCCATGCCGCCGGGGAAATCGGCGCGCGGGAACTGCAAACCCGCGCCACCGCCATGATCGCCTACACCGCGACGAGCGGCGGCGAGGGCTTCCGGCGGGCACTGCTTGCCAAACGGGAATTTGGGGTGGCGGCCATGGACGGGCCGTCCGGCTCGAACCGCGTGTTACGCGGCGGTAACTGGAACAACAACGCCGACAACTGCCGCGTCGCCAATCGCAACAACAACAGCCCGGGCAACACGAACAACAACATCGGGTTCCGTACCGTCCGCAGCTCAGAGGATTCCCCGCAGCGGGAACACCACTCCGACCCGGCTGCCATCCCGCCCGCACCGCACCGCGCGGTGTGGCAAACCAAGAATGCCCGCCCGGTGCCGGTAGTCGCGGCGGATCCCGCGACGAACGCTCCGGGCGGGTCGCGTGGCGGCGCTTTGCAAGCGCCATGCCCTTGTCGATTTTTTGGCATGGCGGATGCAATCCGCCGCCACGGCCGGCCACCCCACCTCCCACCATGAACATTCGCGCCGTATATATCGACTCGTCGGTGATCGGCGGCTACTTCGACACCGAGTGGGAGACCGCCACGGTGGAACTGTGGCGGCAATGGCGGAACGGTGCCTGGCGCTTTGTCAGCTCAACGGTGACGGCGGCGGAAATGCTCGGAGCACCGGAGCATGTCAGACAGCTTTTTGAGGACACTTTCCCGGCGGCGGGGTTGTGGGAGTGCGGAGTGGAGGCCGAGTTGCTCGCGGAGCACTATTTGACCGCCGGGGTGGTGTCCCGGAAGTATTCTGATGATGCCCGGCATGTGGCGGCCTGCGTGGCAGGCGGATGCTTGGTGCTGGTGAGTTGGAATTTCCGACACCTTGCCAATGTCACCCGCGAGGCGGGATTTAACGCGGTGAATCTGTTGCAGGGTCGCCCGGCCTTGCGTATTGTGAGTCCCTTGGAGTTGATTTATGAAAACGAAACCGAAGAACTTTGACGCGGTGGCCGCCTCCCGCCAATGGCGCGAGGACGCGGGCCGGATGCTCGATGCCATGCCCATGGCCGGGCGGATCGCATTCCTGGAGGGGCTCCGGGCACCTGCGGCGGATCGGAAACCGAATGCCGCCTCCGCCCCCGCTGAAGGAGCGGTGGCCGTCCGCGAGGACACCACGCCCTACACCGCCCAACCCGGCAAGGAGGAAACGCCATGAGCGGGTGGATCGTGGCGGTAGTCGCGGCGGAGGCTGCGGCGAACGCTCCGGGCGGGTCTGCCTGCCTGCGGCTTTCACCTTTGGCGGCGGTCTGTGAGCGCCGTGCCAATGCGTGGTTGGTTTTCACGCGATCCATTCGCATCGACGCTCACAGAGCGCCGCAATTCCTCTCACTGGCCACGACGGTCACAGACCGCCGCAACAATTTTCCACCGCTCGCCACCCAACCCCCGCCCTAACCAATATTATGAATACCACCAAATTCCACCGCACCCTGGCCGCGCTCGCGGCGCTGTTAATACTCCCCGCCCCATTGGCCCGCGCCACCTGGGTCACCGCCGAGTCATCCAACACCAACGTCGAGACCCGCTGGATTCTGATCGAATCGAGCAACATCCTCGTCGATACCCGCGACTATGTCTATCTGACGGTCAACGCGCTCCACGGTACGGTGCTGCCACCTGAAAGGCAGTTCGTTCCCAACACCACGGTCGAACTCACGCCCACCCCGGACCTCGGATACTTGTTCAGCAAGTGGACCGGCGACGCCACGGGCAATGCCAATCCGCTGTCGCTGCTGATGGACTCTAGCAAGACCATCAACGCGATCTTCGTGCAGGATTCCCGCGATCCCGACAACGACAATCTGACGAACTATCAGGAAATCGTTGTCTATGGCAGCAACCCGGCCTTGTGGGATACGGATGGGGATGGGTTCCCTGACGGGTATGAGGTTTATAGCGGTTTCAGCCCGACCTCGCCGACCAGCACGCCGGAGACGAGCTTGGTGATTTACACGGCGGTGGAGATCCGATTCGGCGCGGCGCAAGGGCAGAACTATCGGGTTGAATCGTCCACGGATTTGCAGACCTGGACGATGGTGGAGGAACACATCGCGGGCACTGGCGGCACGGTCGCACGTTTGTATTCCATTAAGGAAATTCCCAAGCGCTATTTCCGCTCGGTGCGGGAGTGAGGGGGGGGGGGCGATTGAGGATCGGAGATTGGGGATTGAGGATTGTGGATAAGCGCTTCGCTCTTTTCCATCTTCGATCCACGATCCACGATCATTTGGCCTCAACGCGCTGCCCGACGCGCCGGTGGAGGTGATCGGTTAGGCATCCCGTTTCATTTGGCAGCTCGAACCGCCTCTTCGACCGCCCTGCTGAGACTCCCGTGACGTTCTGCGAGGAGGGCCAGCCTTTGCCGGACATCGGGGGCGATCAGGACGGTGGTTTTCACATACTCGCGGGGCTTGCGGCCTGCCCCTGTCCGCCTGCCACCCCGCAACTTTGCCAAGGCCCGCTTTGCCGCTTGGCGAACTTCCTCCAACATCTCAGGCGTGGCATGCACCAACGGCGTATGATCATCGATGCCATCCTCGATGGATTGCTCGTAAGGGCTTAGCTTGACCTTCAGCGGGTCATATGGCTTTAGTGGTTTCGTTTTCATGATCCGTGGATGGTGGATCGTGGGGCGCGGTCACAGGGTCAGGCGCGCCACGGCGCCAAGCGTGCGATCGTTTTTTTCAGCAGCGCGGCGTCCCACTGGCCGGGGGCAGTGGCGGTTTTTCCGAGGTAGCCGTAGTTGAGCACGCTGCCGCACTGGGCGCATAACAGCCGCGAAACCGCGGCCAGCGGCCCCATGCCCATGGTGGCCACCGGCAGCCCGTGGTCCGCGAGTTGGAACTCCGCGAGGCGCGCTAGGTCTGCCGGGTGCCGGAGATGCGCGGCGGTTTTGAACACGCCGGCCCCGGCGTCCAACGCCCGCCGCACGGCGGATTCTAACACCACGGTGTCCGGCAGTTTTTCAAAATCATGCAACGAGGCGATCCAGGGAATTTTCATGGCTTCCAAGGTTTGCAGCAGCCCGCCCATGTCGTCGATGCTGGCCACCTCGAGATCGATCCATGCCGCTTGCTCGAGCACGCTTGCCAGCAACCCCATGCGTACTGCGGCGTTCAGCACGCGGGCCCCACCCTCATCATGCCGCCGCGCCGTGAACAGCAGCGGCAGTCCCTGCAAATGCCGCCAGAGTGCCGGTTCCACCCCGCCAGTCCCATCCAGCATGAGGAGATCCAGCCGGATTTCCGCCATGTCGCAGGAGTCCCGGACGGCCGCTGCGTCCGCCTGCCGGAGATCGTCGCTGCTACCGAAACTGCCCACGATTCCGGGCACCCCGTCAGTCACTGGATAAACCGCCCGCGTCATGGCCCAATGATGAGCCGTCCACGGCACTCCGTCAATCGCTTGTGACCGCCGCGCACACGCTTGTATTTACTTCAAATGAAATTTTCTCGGAAACCATCATTTTTGCTGGTCATCGCAAATCCGGTTTCCTAGCATCTTTGAAATCGCCAACGTATGAAGATTTCACGCCTTCGCAAATTCCTTGTTCTATCAGCGGTCACGGTCATCACCGGGCTTTCCATGGGCGGCGCGTCAGGACAGGCTGCCAAAGTGATCTGCGACAAGCCCTCCTTCGATGACATTCTTTCCCCGGAGTTCGCGGGCATGACCGGCAAACAAAAAGCTTTCAAACCCAAAGAGTGGCTGGATATCGAAGTCAAGATCAAGGTGCTTCTCAACCCCGAGCCCAAGTCGAAAACCTGCGAGAAAATCACCGTGAAATGGTATGTCGCGGTGAAAAACCCGGAAAAAGCCGGCAAGTTGCTGCTTTTGACCAAGGACGTCGAACATGTAAACGTGCCTTTGGAGCAGGATATCTTCGTCTCGGTGTATCTTTCCCCAGCATCTATCAAACGTCTCACCCATTCCGACAGGGCGAGCAAAAACTCGGTCGAGTTCGTCGGCTATGAAGTCTTCGTGAATGGCGAAAAGGTCGCGCAGGACACCAGCAGGGGGCAAGTCGGTTGGTGGAGCGTGCCCTCCGAAAAAATTTCCAAAAATGATACGGTGCCGCTTCTCAACAAGAACGAAACGCCGTTCCGTGCCCTGTGGTGGGATCGCTACGCGGAAATCAGTGAGCCCCGCACTACCAAATAAACGTGCATTCCACCGATCATATCCCCATACTTCCCCCGTCCTACCCGCCCATTCTTCCCTCTCCCGCTCATCATGGCTGACACCCAGACTACCGTCGCACTCAATATCGGATCCCAGCGCATCAGCATGGCCGTCTTCGAAGCCTCGAAAAACGGCGGTTTGATCCTCAAGGCCTATGATTCGGAATCCATCGTCGCGGACCCCGCCTTGGAAGCTTCCCGGATTGCCCAAACCCGCGTTGCCATCGGCGATCTCGCCCAGCGCCTCAAGGTGGAAAAGAGCAAGACCCGCTACGCCATTTCCGGCCAAGCGGTCTTCACGCGTTTCGTCAAACTGCCGCCCTTGCAGGATGATAACCTCGAACAGTTGGTCACCTTCGAAGCCCAACAACACGTGCCCTTCCCGCTACAGGAAGTCGTTTGGGATTATGAACTCATCGAAGGTGGCACCGACAAAGAGGTGGTCATCGTGGCCATCAAGGGTGACGCGCTCGATGAAATCAACGGCGCCGTCAATGATTGCGGCCTCGGTACCACCGAAGTCGATGTGGCTCCCATGGCCATCTACAACGCGTTCCGCTCCACCTACGGCCATCCTGAAGATACCATTCTACTCATCGATATCGGCGCCAAAACCAGCAACCTCCTCTATATCGAGGGCAAGCGCTTCTTCACCCGCAGCATCGCCATTGGCGGCACCGCGATCACCGCTGCCATCGCCAAGGAATACCATGTCTCGTTCCTGGAAGCCGAACATCAGAAAATTTCCAACGGCCTCGTCGCCCTTGGCGGCGGCCATACCGAGCAGATGGACGAGGCGGTCGCCGCTCTGGCGATGGTCATCCGCAACGCGCTCAGCCGCTTGCCCGCGGAGATTGCCCGGACCACCAACTATTACCGCAGCCAGCATGGGGGCAGCGCCCCGCGCCGGGTGTTGTTAGCCGGTGGCGGTGCCAATCTGCCCTACTCGCTGGAATTCTTCCAGGAAAAGCTCAACCTGCCCGTCGAGTATTTCAATCCGGTGCTCAACCTCGCCATCGGCAAGGGTATCGACCCCGCCATCGTCCAGCGCGAAGGCCATCTGATGGGTGAACTCGTCGGCCTCGGCCTGCGTAGCATCGGTAAATCCGAAATCAATATCGACCTCGTGCCGCTCGTCGTCGAACAAGCCCGTGCCGCAGACCTTAAAAAACCCTATCTGATCAGCGCGGCCGCCATCCTGCTCGCCGGAATGGGCATATGGGCCGTCTATCAGAACGTCGCCGCCTCGGCCGCCGCCGACAAGGCACGCACCATGACGGAAGCGCGGGATAACCTGGCACCCAAGACTCAGCGCATTGATGAGCTTCTCCTGAAGGAAACCGACCTCCGCCAGATTGCCGGTGCTTACACCGGCATCGAGGCCGACCACGTATTCTGGATGGACCTGCTTGCGGAAGTCCGCGGTGCCTTTGCCAGCGATGCGGTGTGGTTGACGGACTTCGAGCCGATGAACGGCTTCGACCCGCTGCGGGTGCTCGGGCCCAAGACCGAGGCCTCAAAAGGTCCTAACGGACAAGCCATCGTCAGACCGGAGTTTGTCAGTAACACCTATGGTCTCTCCTCGCTTGCGGACATCCAGCTCCAGTCACCGGAGCAAAAGACCAATGCGAAGGAGCCAACCCATGTCACCGCCAACGCCGTCCGCATCAAGGGCTTCTGGCGGGAAAATCCCAAGAGCCAGAACCTGGTCTCCGAATTGCTGAAAAGCCTCCGCGATAAATCCACCTGCTTCCGCTTTGCCCTCAAGGATCCCAAGGATCCGCAACGCACGCTCGATTTGTTAGACAACCAGAACCTCGCCAAGTTTCTCCTGATCTCCGTCTCCACCAAAAGCGGGGAACTCGCGCAGCCTTTTGAAATCACCCTGCCATTGACCCGCGAGGTCACCATCCATTGACGGTTTTCAATCATTCGCCCATCTGATTTATGAGTTGGATCAAGGACAACAAATTTGTGGTAGCTCTCGGGGCGGGAACCCTGGTGGGCGTCATCCTGATTTTCCTCGCGGGATCCAAGGGAGCCGCCCGCTACCTGCAAGCCAAGGAGGACTTCGACGCCACCTCGGCCGAGGTCACGTTGTTCGAAGGCCGCGCGCTTTATCCCCGGTCGGAAAACTGTGACGGCAAGAGCAAGGCGCTCGATGAATACCGGCAGGCCACGGCAGCGCTCCAGACGGCCTTTGAAACGTATCGCCCCAAAGAACTGAAAAACGTCTCACCAGAGGATTTCGCCAACCAATTGAAGGCGGTCAACGGGGAAGTCCGCAAAACCTGCGAGGATGCGGGAACCAAGGTGCCGGAACCTTTCTTCTGCGGCTTCGAAAACTACAAAATCGGCCTCGCTCCCGGCAATGCCACCGGCATTCTCAACTACCAACTCAGCGGCATCCAAACCCTGATCTGCGCGTTGGCCAAATCCGGTGCCACCGAACTCCATAATTTCCATCGGGCGACCCTGCCCGAAGAGGATGGGCGGGAATATAAACCAGGAAACTTCGAGGTTGCCCGCTCGCTGCCTTTCGAAATCACCTTCTCCGGCCCCGAAAAATCCGCCCGCGCGTTTCTCTCCGCAGTCATCAAACAGAAAGATTATTATTTCGTGATTCGCACCATCAGTGCCACCAACTCGAAAAAAGAGCCGCCGCGTTCCTCCGATGCCAAGTTCGACAAACCGGCGCCCCCCCCCCCAGCCGCCACCGATGGCATCTTCTCCGGCGGCGGATTCGTCCTGCCACCAACCGATGAACAACCCAAGGTGGATGATAAAAAACCCGCCCCTGGCACAACCAACCCCCATTTCCCCGCCCTCCGGTCCGGCCACCGGCTTCTCCAACGGCCTTCACCACAAAAGCAAATTCCTAGCAGTAG
>JAPLUJ010000673.1 GCA_026397695.1 Verrucomicrobiota bacterium
TAAAATCACTCCCATCCCCATGAAACCGCTCGCCTTCCGGGTCTATTCAGACGGGGTGCACATCAAAGTGACGACCGAAGGTGACGACGAGTCCCACACCACCTTCGAAATCTACCGCTCCGACGGAATCGAAAGACAACGCACCGGCCGCGGCGCACTGGAAGTCATTCCCGGCTTGCAAGCAACCAGTCATGCCGGTGGAATCCTCCGCCACCTGCGACTCTCCCGCGAAACCATGACCATCACTTCTTTCCCCGGTGTCTCGGATCAAACCATCGTCAGCCATGCGGTGGCCGCCCAACTCAAGCCTGCAGACCAGCCCACCCACGATTCCCAACCCCCGAAACCATGAAACGCTTACCCGTTAAGCAACCCGCCGGTGGCAATACATCGGGCCAGGTTCTCTCCGCGCCGCCAACCGCCTGCTCCTCGCCGTCAGATCCTGCCCCCCCCAGCGCAGCCATCCCCTCATCCTCCTGTCAGCTCCCACGCATCTATCCCTGGTTGCTCATCCTCAGCACCGCAATCGCAGCCCTGTTCTGCCTGCTGTATATCACAAAACCCATCATCCTATCCTCATCAGCTCCGAACCACATCCCATCACTCCCATTCCTCCAAACCGACCCAGCCATCCCAGCCATCCCATCACTCACAGCCGACCCAGCCGATCTAACACCTTCCAGTGCCGGCGGATCCACCACTCAAGCGGGCTTGATGCCCGACGGTGACCGGCTGCCGGGCGAACCGAATCCGGCATCCGCAGGCAACAAACGCTCCGCATCAAGCCACGCGTGGCCCGTCCCTTCAGCTATCTCGGGTTTTGAGGAAACCAATCTCCGGATCCAGCACATCCTGACTGCGGAAGCGCCCGGTGGCCATCGTGCACGCATTGATCTCGACGTGCCGGTGCTCTATCAAAGCAGGAACCTCCGTTGGACGCCCGCAGATGTCCAGGAAGCCCGCAAGATCCTCGCGCGCCTTATGGACTATCAGGAAAAATCCCTCCATCTCCGCGCCGAGGGCAGCGAGCTGTTGCTGGCATGGAACCGCTTGATCGGCCATTCACTCCCGGCCACCGAACTCCGTGCCGACAGCCCGTCACTGCCCGCCAACCAAGAGGACGCCGCAGATGCCCCGCGCCCCGCCGACTTGATCACCACCGAGTCGATCAAAATCCAACCCGCTGCAAAATGAACGCCCGCCATCTCGCCTTTGCGGCCATCACCCTGCTAAGCGTCCCGGTGTCCAACGCTCAGCACCTCGACCGCAAACCTCATAAGGAGCCGCTGCTGGATGACCTCGGCAAATTCAACCTGCACGAACCCGCCAAACCCATTGAATTCCCGGTCGTCCTCGAACCCATGGACGACCCATTCACTTGCATCCAGAAGGCCGCGAAACCGGCCCCCGCCGCCGAAAAACCTGCGGCGCAACCCTTGCCAGCCACTCACAAGCCGCCGGAAAAATCCGAACCCGTGCGCGAAACGGAGCACCCGGCCTCTGAGCCGAAACCGGAGGAGCCCGATGCATCTGCGCCGCCTTCCCGCCAAGGTCTTGCCGTGCGCGTGGAAAATATCCAGATCGGCATCGGCGGTATCGATCCCTCACAGGTCAAACTACACGCTCCATTCCCTGCCAAACCCTTCGCCAAAGCACCCGTCGGCTGGTGTTACAAATCCTCGGAAAATGCGCCTCCCTTCACCCGCGAAGTCGAACTCTCACCCGGCAACAGGATCACTCTCACCATCCGCCCGCATCTCCTCGTGCCGGAGGCCGATGGCACCAACATTTTCAATGTGCGGGAACCCGGTTTCGATGCCTTGCTCGGCTTCCACCAGAATGCCACCGTCAGTGCCATCCTCTCCCACTCCATACGCCAGTTAGAGGATGACGCCAAGCAACTCGGCATCACCATCGACAACCTCCAACAGATCCTCGTCTCCCTGCCCAAGCCGCAACCATAACCGAACATCTAGCAGAAACCAAACCCGCACCCCTACGCAAGCGATGAAACCCTCGACCCTTCCCATCACCTGCTGCTTCGCTCTAACCGCAATGTCCACCGCCGGACTCAGCCACTGGTGGTCCGTCCGCCAAGTCATCACCGCATCCCACTCTGGCATGCATTTCGCCGCCACATCACTCTCTGCTCCGCGCCCCGCTTCCATCGTCGATACCATTTCCGCTACCATCTCCGATGCCAACTTCGATACCATCTCCGATACCATTTCCGCTATCATCTCCGCTCTAACCCCCGCACCAACCGCCGCACCAACCGCCGCACCAACCGCCGCACCAATCCCTGCTCCCACCCTTGCTCCATCCGATGTGCGGCCCGTGAAGGATCCCGTTCTCCTCGTCCGTGAACCCGTCGCGCAGCCACCCGATCCTAACGCCGAGCAAAAGAAATTCTTCGAGGCTCTCATTGAGAAAATAAACGGCCTGCAAACACAAAACCGCGACCTGCTCGACCAATTGGCCGAAACCAACCGCGACCTCATGAAACTCGAATTCCGCGTGGACACTCACTCGGAATCATTCCGTCCCCTGCCTGTGAGCGAAGACCGCCCCTTCACCAGTGTCGAAGTCACCACGGACGTCCTGCCGCCCCGCGCGGTACCGGTCGTTCCAACCCGCGAATAATCCCCGATCGGCAGTCGGCCATTGCGCTATCTTGCGACCATAAGGTCGCGACTCCTGATGATCTCCGTGCGGCGTTCAGCACGAGCAACCACAGCCGCTACCACCGCCGCTGCCGCCACAGCAAGACCCACCTCCATGACTGGCCTCGGCGAGGTCGTCCGCAGTCGGCACGTGTCCGAGTTCAAGCGTCAAGCCGATGTATAGGCGAATCTCCTTTTGCAAGCTCTCCAGTCCCCGCTGGGCCTCGAGAAACTCCCGGGCCACATCTTTTTCAAGAAGCGCGTCGCGGGCGTCCTCGAACTCACGGATCTCCGACGCTCCCAATTGAATTCCGGCCTGCTGTTTCTGATTCAAATCTTCGCCAAGTGCGTTGACTTTTTGATATTGGATGCGGGCGGTATCGTCGTTGAGGAAACATTCGATACTCGCTTGAAGCTTCAGAAACATGGGATCGCTGGCAATCTGGGTGCAATACTCCCGGGTTTTCACCATGACGGTGGAATCGTGATCGATGATGGACATGGGCGCTCCATAGCCTCGCTTGACCATGCTGGCAACGGTCATTTCAAAAATAATGCGATTTGACACCGGCCATGGTGCAATCCGGCGATGAGGATATCGGCCTTTCTTGACAACAAAAGCGTGACAGCGGCGGGATGTCCGGGTTTGGTCAGGGCTGCATTCACCCGCCATGGCCATTGATCCACTCAAAGACGGCATCCGTTCCCAAGTGCGGATCGATTTCTACGGCAACGTCCACAAACGCCTGCGCGGCACCGACGCGGAAACCCGCTACGCCACCGAAGTAGCCGTGCTCAAGGTGCTCGAAACACGCGGCTGCCCGTATGTCCCGCGCTTGCTAGAAGAACACCCGGATGAACTCTACTTCGTTTCCACCAACTGCGGAAAACTCGCCACCCAGATTTCCAAGAACAAGGCCGATCAGCTTTTCGCCAAACTCGAACGAGAATACGGCGTCCGGCATCTCGACGCCGAACCCCGCAACATCACCTACTCGGACAAACTCGGATGTTTCTGCATCATCGATTTCGAACTGGCCGAAATCCTGCCGCCACCACCGGGCCTGGTGATGCCAGCAATACCCCAACCGTAACCTGTTTTCCCCCGTGCCCGACGCATCCACCCTCCAATGGGCAGCGCTCACCCACAGCGGCTCCCGCAAGCCTCGCAACGATGATTCGTTGATCGCCTTCGCCTCCGGCCCCGAGGGCGCTGAAACCTTGGGGGATGCCGGTGGCCGCTCGCTGGACTGCCATGACCTCGTGTTCGCCGTCTCCGATGGCATGGGCGGCGGCAACGCCGGTGACCTCGCCTCCGCCCTGCTGCTCCCCGGATTGTCTCGACCATCTGGCCGACGCCATACGCTCGGTCCACGAGCATATCAACCAAGCCGCCGCTTGCGACCACACCCGCGGCATGGCCGCCACCCTCGCGCTCGCCTGGTTCACCCCGGACAACCTCTACCTCGCCAATGTCGGCGATTCCCGCATCTATCTCTCCCGTAACGGCCAACTCGAACAACTCACCCGCGACCATACTGCGGCATGGAGCCAATGGAAACGTGGCGAAATTTCAGAAATCGAATACCGCTCGCACCCGCGGCGCTCCGCCCTCTACGAAGTCATCGGCGGCAGCCACAACTTGGTCTGTCCGCACTTCGCGGCGGTGCCATTCCAAACAGACGACCGTTTCCTGATCTGCTCGGACGGCCTGATCGACGGTGTCTGGGAACGCCACATCTCCAACGCCCTGGCCGCCTCCCGCGACCCTGCCGCAACCACCCGCGCCCTTCTCCAACGCTCCATCGACAACTCCGGGATCGACGATATTTCGCTCATCGTCATCCACGTCAAACCATCCACCGCGCCTCAATAATTATTTTTTTTGCCTCGATTTTGGCACCCATAATGCTTTATTTTTCCGGCCGGCAAGTCCGTCCTCACTTCAACCGAGGCGGCCTCCAACCCACCCACTCCAACCTAAACACTCCCAACCACAGAACACAACATGGCCAAATACAAACTCGAATACCTCTGGCTCGACGGTTACACCCCCGTGCCCAACCTCCGCGGCAAAACCCTGATCAAGGAATTCGATGGTTTCCCGACCGTCGAGCAGCTTCCCATGTGGGGATTTGACGGCAGTTCCACCCAACAGGCGGAAGGTCGCAGCTCGGACTGCATGCTCAAACCCGTGGCCGTTTTCCCGGACAGCACCCGCCGCAACGGGGCGCTGGTCATGTCCGAAGTGATGATGCCCGACGGCACCACCCCGCACCCGTCGAACACCCGCGCCACCGTGCTCGACGATCCCGGCGCCTGGTTCGGCTTCGAACAGGAATACTTCCTCTTTCAGGACGGACGTCCGCTGGGTTTCCCCGCCGACGGTTATCCGCCGCCCCAAGGCCCGTATTACACCGGTGTCGGATTCAAGAACGTCGGGGAAATCGCCCGCAAAATTGTCGACGAGCACCTCGACCTCTGTTTGGACGCGGGCATCAACCACGAAGGCATCAACGCCGAGGTCGCCAAAGGCCAGTGGGAATTCCAGATCTTCGGCAAGGGCTCCAAGCGCGCCGCCGACGAAGTCTGGGTCGCCCGCTACATCATGCTCCGGCTCTGCGAAAAATACGGCGTCGACGTGGAATTCCACTGCAAACCGATCCGCGGCGACTGGAACGGCTCCGGCATGCATGCCAACTTCTCCACCACCTACATGCGCGAAAAAGGCGGCAAGGCTTACTTCGAAGCGCTGATGGCCGCCTTCGCCGAAAACCTCGAGGAACACATCGCCGTCTACGGCCCGGACAACCACCTTCGTCTAACAGGCCTGCATGAGACCCAGTCGATCGACAAGTTCACATATGGTTTGGCCGACCGCGGGTCGTCGGTGCGCATTCCGCACAGTTTCATGAACAACGGCTACAAGGGCTATCTCGAGGACCGCCGTCCGAATTCCCAAGGCGATCCCTATCAGATCGCCTCGCGCATCCTCAAGACCATCGCGACCGTGCCGGCTCCCTGACGCTACTCCAAGGCAGGCCAGATGACTTTGCATTCCTTCTGTTCCACGAGTTTATCGTAGGAGCCGTAGAAGTCGCTGTTGCAGTCCATCCACAACGACAGGCGGTACATGTCCTGGGCGCTGAGTTTGAGGTCGTGATGGCCCTTTTTCAGCATCTGATAGAGCTTGCTGTTGCGGGCGCCGATCTGTCCCGGCTTGCTGTCGGGGATGCCGTCAAACACCGCGTTATCCCAGAAGAAGGTGAATGGGCGCAGTGACTTGTATGAGATGAAAAAGTCGCCGTTGTTCTTCATTTCACCCGGTTTCAGATCCGGGCATTTCTTGCCTTCGGCCATGCTCTTGGTGTGACACGGCACGCAGTTCTTATCCAGGACCGGTTGCACGAGGATGGGAAAACTGAAGGGTTTGGATCCCTCGACGTCTGGCTTCAACACCGAAGGCTGCCGCCGCATTGCCTTGGGCGAGCTAGGATTCATGCTATAGCCGGCGGTGGGTGAATTGTGACATCCGAGGCACGTCAGGGTTTCGCCCGGATGCACATAGGTGGCGCTGCGCATCGACTGCACCGCCACGCCATCGGCATCCAGCGCCTGGAAAAATACCGGCCGGTTCGCCGGCAGCTTGAAGTATGCGCTGCCATCATTCTCAACCGGGACGGTTCCGAGCACCATGCGGGCGCTCTTCTGATCGCCATAACCAATGCGCGGGTGGTTGGCGTAAGGAGTGGTTTTGGGCAGCAGTTGAATCACCCGCAGGGCGGTGATTTTCGGCAGATCCTTCATCGGATAGATGCTGTCGTAAACATTCATCAGCCCGACAATTCCGAAGTCCGGGATGGTCTTGGGATCCGGCGCCACGAACGTCGATCCGGGCATGAGCGGCTTGCCCACGGCGGTTAGATGGGGCATGGCGCGAGGAACCGGGCGTGGTTTGACGGGGATCGGGTCGAGACAGGAAATCTGGTCATCGCGATACACCAGTTCCTTGTTGCCGAAGGCGTCCACCAGATAGATGCCGTAATTGTTAGCCGTGCCGGCGCTCGAACTGCTGTTAGGGTCATACACACAGAGGAAGAAATGTTCGCTCAACGGATAGGGTGCGGCATAATTGGCAGGCGGGCCATGGGTGCCGATCTCGGCTTCGGGGAACAACTGGTCGGGCGTCATGCGCTTGACCGGGCCCATCGCGTTGTCATCGGGCATCAGCGGATCCACCAGAACGATGGAGCCATACGCCTGGC
>JAPLUJ010000205.1 GCA_026397695.1 Verrucomicrobiota bacterium
GACATCCCGCCACAGGATGCGGGTGTCAGGCACCATCCGATAGATCAGTGCAAACAGAATGGCGGTCATCAACAGCGATACGCCCGAATTGCCGAGTCCCCAGGCACCGACATGTCCGGGAGACAGTCCATGCAGGTAGTTGCCCGCCATCGCCAACCCGGCCGATACAAGAAACGACAGGAGCATGAGCAAACTCATGACCAGGACCATGACAAACGAAATCGCGCGTTCCTTGAGCAACGCGAATACCGGATGGTGCCGTGGCGTAACATCCCAAATTTCATTCATCGAGTCCTGCAACTCACCAAACACCCCGGAAGCGCCAACCAGCAACACGCCAAAGCCAAGCATCGTCTCCCAAACGCTGGTGCGCACATCAGCCGCCTTGCTCAAAATCATCCTCACCGTGTCCGCTCCCTCATTGCCGACCAGCGCCCTCACTTGATCGATCATCGCGGCGCTGGCTGTATTGCGCGCCACGGCCAGGCTGACCAGAGACAGGGTGACGACGACGAGCGGCGCAAGCGAGAACACCATGTAGAAGGACAGCGCCGCGCCCATTCTCGGAACGCGGTGGGCATACCACTGGCGGACGGTCTCTCTGATTAGAAACATGAAGGTGTTCGTTGCGGATCTATAGCCGACATGAAATGACAGATCCACGGATCGGCTGCCGGGACGTTCCAATGGGGTGAAACCAGACTCTTTGCGCGACATGGTCGTTGACAGGAACTTCCGGGAGCGTGACGCACTTCATTTTCTTGGCTTGTGCATCATGTCTTGGTGCGGGTGATCATCGGTCTCCTCAACTGCGTCCTTGCCGGGTTGCGTTTTTGTGGTGGTTGCCGTTTTTCCGGGTGGTGGGCCGTAGCCGACGAGTCTGGATTTGGCTTGCGCGTGTGGCATCTGTAAATCATAGACACCGTAGCCATTGGCCTTGGTGCCACGATATGATCTGCCATCGGTGGCGTTGATCATGACCTGCAAGCCATCTTTGCTTTCGCGCCCGAGATACATGGCCACATGTGTGATGTTAGGTAGGTTTGGTTCGTCCACCGCACGGTCGGTTGCCCAGAACAACAAATCCCCCGGCTGCAACCCAGCCAGACTCGGATCATCCGTGGTGGTGGCATCATCCGCCACACGGTGGAGTTGCTGGTGCTCGCGGAGCCATAGGTATTGCCCGGCCGATGTCCGGGGCGGACTCAGCCCGCACCGGGTCATCACGTAATACATTGCACCAGAGCAATCCAAGCCACCCAGCGCCGGATCCGATCCGCCATACACATATGGCAGCCATGGCGAGTCCCTGGCGACGGCAAGCGCGGTTTCGATCAGTTTTTGGCGTTCCGCGGACAAGCTTGTGAAACCCGCCAAGTCCCGGCTTGCGATGATGGCCGGCCGCGCATTGCCAGTGGGGATCGGAGGCGGCGCCGAGGGGGGCGGCAGGTGCGGCACCGCTGCCTGCCCTGCGACGGGCGGCGCGCTGACTGCGGGTGTCAATTGGACAGGATCGCCCGCGCACAATTCTTGCGGTCCGATTCCGGCGAGGACACCGACCATCGCCAGCGCCATCACGGCTGTCGTATTGAATTGCGGCATCATGAAGGTAAATCCTCCTGCGGGGGTGACGACTCGCCCATCACCGGTACCACTCTGCAGGATGAACGCATCTGGTGCCATGGGGTGTATCCCTACCTAATCAAAATGAAGCAATATGGTTTGACAGGAGAGCATTATGCAAACCGCCGGCCAAGGTGATCACCAAGCGCCTGCTGCCGGAAAACAAGGAAAAGCTGCGTTCGTTGCAGCTTTATCATGTCGTGGCCGGCAGGATGCTCGCGGCTGAACACGCAGGCACTTTGCCGACCAGAACATCGCGTTAGAAATCCGGCGGAATATTGATGGATTTGGAAGCCGGTCATCCGAGAACTTGAATGAGGGGTGAAGACCCCATTGCGGACGCCCGGCACGCGTGGCTACATTGGACCACGTTTCAGTCATGAGATCCATGCCAAAGCAATTCTCAACGGCACCCACGCGGATACCTTGGACCACCATCAGTAACTCCCATGCAAACCAACCCATCCACTCATAGTTCTTCCGGCAAATCCGCCTTGGATCAATGCAACTCCTATATTCGCTGGCAAATCAAGGACCAGAAGGAGCGCTCATCCGCTGATACGCCGCGACAGTCCGGACCAGCAGTCACGATTTCCTATCAGACAGGGTCAGGTGCTCACGAAATTGCAGAGCGGTTGGCCAAGCATTTGCAGGCAACCGATGTGAAAGGGGATGTTCCTTGGACGGTATTTGACCATCATTTGGTGGGAGCAGTGCTTGAGGAGCATCATCTGCCTCAGTCATTGGCAAAGTACATGCCCGAGGAACGTCGTTCGTATATCCAGGATGTGATCGAGGAACTCGCGGGAATTCGTCCGCCGTCGTGGGTGACGGTGCCGCAAGTCGCGGAGACTGTTCTCCATCTGGCAGACTCAGGGCACGTGATCTTAGTGGGACGGGGAGCCAACGTCATCACCGCCAGCATGGCCAACGTGTTTCATGTCCATCTGATTTCCCCCTTGCCGGCACGAATCGCCCGGGTGCAGGAAACGAATCATCTAACGTCGGAGGAATCAGCCGAATTGATCGCCCAAAGTGACCGTGGGCGCGTTCTCTATGCGAAAACCCACTTTCACGTATCTATCGAGGACGACCTGCTTTATCATCTGGTCATCAACACGGATCGCATACCGATCCCGGATGCGGTAGAGTTGATTGCCTGCGGAGCGCGAAGGTGTTTTCAAAGTGGCGCGGACCAGAGGAATCAGGACGAAGGACACGATCCAAAACACCCTGCCCGGTAGCCTCCCCCCCACCCCCCCCCCCCCCCCCCCCCCCCCCCCC
>JAPLUJ010000220.1 GCA_026397695.1 Verrucomicrobiota bacterium
GCTCAGCCGCGCGTTGTGTGGCGTAGCCGTCGAAGCTATAGAATCCGCGCGGAACCTGCGGGTCGGGCTCGTAGGTGCCGCGGTCGCGTTGCAGCAGCCATTGGATGTCGTTAGTCGCCGCTAACGTCGCCTCGTCGAAGACCGCTTGCGCGGCGGTGGCCACGACCCGCGGCTTGACCACAAATCCACTGTGCGATCCGGTTCCGCTGCGGATCTGCCCGACATATGCATAGGGCAGGTTGCTGCTGGTGGATACCGTCGCGAACGGCAGCACCACGGGCGGATTGAGGTTCGGCGCGCTCGCCGGGAAATAGGTAATGCTGGCCGTGGTGTGTGCTCCATCCGCCACCTTCACATTGGTCGGTGGCGGCGTGTTCTTGCCGGAAACCGGCTTGCATTCCACCAGATAACTTCCCGCCATCAACCCGCTCAACTCGGCGCCGGAATTCATCCATGCCCCGCCGCCGGCTGCCACCAGGCGCCACTGGGCGCGGCTCGCTTCCGGCACGCCCGGCCCGGCGATCGCCTCAGGATCTAACACAATCTGCAGAACCCCGGTGCCCGCGCCGGCGGAATCATAGTAGTTGCGTGTGAGTTCCACGTGCGGTTGTCTTTCGTTATCCACGACCACGGTTTCATCCATCGGCTGGATATAACCGGGCACCGCTTGGTATTCGATCACCCGGTCGCTCGTCGTCAGGCCGGTGGCCGCGACGCCCGATGCCCGCCACTGCGACTCGCCGACGAAACGCCAGCCGCCGATTCCGGCAGGCAATAGGTTGACCAGCACTTGGCCTTGGCGGTCACCTGCGGGAACCTCGCGGGTGAAATCCTGGACCAGTCCGCGCAGTGCGCCGACTTGGAACGATGCCACATCGCCGCTGCGTTCCCCCCCCAAGTTCGTCGCCCGCACCTTGAAGTAGTAGTGAAGCACCCCGTTTAGGTTAATGAGATCCACGCTCACCGGGGTTTCCACATCCCCGGTCACGGGGGATTGGAACGCCATTTTGCTGTCAGGGAAAGTCACTCCATCGGTGCCATAGTCGAACCACACCTCGGCGCTGCCACCCTGGGCGCGCACGCTGCCGTTGAGCGTCACGCTCGTCGAACTGAGTGCCACCACGTTGCCGGTGGTTACGATGGGCGGTAGCTGCAATGAACTGGTGTGGAAGGTGGCTGGCGGGTCGGCGAGGACGGGTGCGGTCACGGTGCCAAGGCTGTTAGTTGCAACTAACCGGAAATAATACAGTGTATCGGGCAGCAGTCCGCTGACCGGGATGCTGACCAGTGCCACCACATTGCCGTTGCCTATGCCCTCGCTGAGCGTCGATTTGTCACAATCCGGAGTCTGGCCGTATTCGAAATGCACGATGGTGGTGCCTTCCTTCGGGTGGACGCTCCCGTGCAGGAAGGCGGAAGTCGTGGTGAGATCCGTGGCCGCGCCGATGGTGACGACGGGCGGGGCATCAACGATCCCGTCGCCGTCACGGAAGATCGCCTGGAAGCTGACGTCATCGCCATAACTGGTGAGACCGCCCGCGCTGGTGGCGACAATCCGGCAGTGATAGAAGGCATCCGGCGTCAGATTGATAGCCTCTGCAAAAACGTCTTTCACATTGAAACCGGCGGCGAAATTTTGGGGCGTAGTGTTGGTGCCGTATGCTTGGCTGGGCCCGTATTGGAAATACACCGTTGTTTCATTTCCGTTAGGGTTGACGGCGCCGATCAGTTTCTGGGTGGTGAGGTTGACGTAGGCCGGGGTGCCGGTGACGGCCAGCGGACGCGCGTGGCTGGTGGTGAATTCCATGTCTCCGCCGGGGAACATCTCGGAGCCGGCCATGACGATGATGCGATAATGATAGGTCGTGTCGCCGGCCAGGTTGGTCAAGGCCGCCTGCAGCGCGACGGGTGCCGTGCCGGAAACCGATTGCCATGGGGTGACCTCGCCATAACTGTTAGTGCGGCCATACTGGAACAGCACGCTGACCGGGCTGTTAGGAACCACCGTGCCATGCAGCGTGGCCGCCACATCATTGACATCCGTGGCAGGCTCCGTGATGGCGGTTGGCGGCTGGGCGCGCGTGACGGTGAGGGTATAGGTCTTGGTCGCGATCCCATCGCCTGCGGTCACCCCGATGACGAAGACATTGGGTCCCGCGACCAAAGCGAGCGGATCGCTGGCCACGCCCGCCGTGACCCCGACACTGTTGATGGTGACTGTGGATTGGGCAATCTGCACCTTGGGGGTAAGGCGGATGGTGGAGACGGCATAAGGAACGGCAGCCGCATAGGTGAGGGTGCCCGCATTGAAGGCAGGTGATAGAGTGCCTGCGCTGGGCGTGAGGCTGGCGAGATTCGCATTGGTGGAATTCACGATGCTGATCACGGCGGCCTGGCTGTCGGCGCTGCCGCTGATGTTGCCGACACGCACCCAATAACTCTTGCCGGATGTTAGAACCGGCGTCGTGAAGGTGGCCGAGGTGGCGGCGGCGACCGGACTGGTGGTCACCCCGCGGTTGCCTTCATACCATTGGAAGTCGGTCGGGGTGGGCAGGCCGCTGGCGGCCACGATGAGTGTGGCGCGCAAGCCGTATTCGATGCTCATGCTGGCGACCGGTTCCAGGGTGATTTCCGGAACCGTGCCCGTGATCCTGAGTGTCAGCATGGCTGCAGCGGAGGTCGCGCCATTGCGGGTGACGGTGATAGGCACGGAATATACGCCGGGAATAGTCGGCGTGCCGGTGATCACGCCGGTGGCGGCATTCAGCGCGAGCCCCGCAGGCAGGCTGGCGAGGTTGGCGTAAGTCACTCCAGCGCCGGTTTCGCTGCTGACAATTGGGTAACTCATCGGTTGCTGATAGGGCGCCGTCACGGCCTGTGCGGCCAACGCTGGTCTAACTGTGAGAGTCACCACCTTGGTGTCGGACCCGCCGGCATTGGTGGCGCCGACGGTGATGGGGAAGGCACCCGCTTCCTGGGGAGTGCCGGAAATCCGGCCGGGGCTTTCGGAATTGAAGGACATCCCGGCGGGCAGGGCACCAAGTTGTGTGAAGAAATCCGGTAAATTGGTGGCCATGATCTGATAGCCAAGTGGCTGGCCGCGGGTGCCCGTCACCGTTTCATCGGAGGTGATGTGCGGCGGCAAAATGATTTTCTGATAGGTAAACGTGAGCGTCGTGAGCTGGCCGACCTGCACCGCCACGGTTTGCGGCGTCGGCGGCAGGAACCCGGAGATGGTTGCGAGCTGCACCGTGTAGCTGTTAGGATTGAGGTCGTTGATTTGTGTGCCGCTCAATTCGTATGGCTGCTGGGCGTGGACGCGCCACCCGGCACCCGCCGCGCGTGCGGCAGCCGGTTCGATCACGACTTGGATCGCGCCGGTGGTGGGCGAGCTGATAGCGGTGGTGATTTGCTCGCCGGTGCCGCCGGTGCCGTCGCCGCTGGCATAGGCACTGGACTCGGCGAAGCCGAAGAGATCGACTACGGCACCATCGATGGCGCGGACCACCGTCTGGGCGGTTCCTCCCAGATAGATCGCGGCCGGATAATAGACGCCGTTCGTGTGTTGAATGCACAACGGACCGCCGGAGCCGCCGCCACTACTACGGATATCCGAGGTGGTGTAGGTTTGTCCGAAGGCCGGGGCGAAGGCGACGTTGGCGAGCGGCGTGGCGTGCATCCGGCCCTGGTTCGCCGGGGCGATTCCGTCTATCGGATAACCGACGAGGGTTTTCAGCGCCGCGGAAGTCACGAATTCATTGACCGGCAAGTCGCTGGCGAGATAGCCGCTGAAGCCGCCGCGGCCGGCATCGGCGAGGAAATACAGCGCGGCTGCATCGAGGTTTTGCGAGTTTGGCGACGACTCTCCGGGCGAGTTGTCAGCCGTCCGCTGGGCGGCATAGCCCGCCATCAGATAGAATCCGCGCGGTGTCAGGGGTGCCGGTTCATGCACGCCACGCCGCTCGCCAACGTCGCCTTCGCCCCGGCCTTCGGACAAACCTACACCCCCTGCCAGGAAATAGGTGAGGGTGGCAACCGTCGGTGGGCCATCCACCACTTGTGCGGTGACCAGCGGCGGCGTGGTTCTCCCGGCCACCGCCCGGCACTCTATCACATAGTCACCCGGTGTTTTGCCGGTTAGAGTACTGCCGCCGTCCTTCCATTGCGCGTCGGATTCTCCCAACAAGCGCCAGGCGCGGCCCGCCAGCGCTTCCGGCTTGAGGATCACGGTCAAGCCGCCGCTGCCGGTGCTGGCCGCAGTAGTATATGCTCTATCCCGCACTACCGCGGGCGCGGCCATGCTGATCACCACGGTTTCATTCACCGGTTCGACATAGCCGGGCACCTGGTAATATTCGATCACCCGATCGGCGATGGTCAGGCCGCTGGCGACGCTGCCCGACGCCCGCCATGGAAGGAAATTGATGTAACAAGCCGGAGAGCAAGCCGACGTCAAACGAGCGGATCCCGCCCAGGCCGATGCCGCCGGGATTCGCTGTCTCCGCCCGCACCTGATAGTAGTAGGTGGTGCCTTGGGCCAGATTCGTGAGTTCGGCGCTCACCTGGGTGGTCGCGTCGCCGGAGATGCTTGCGGGTGCCGCCGTTTTGCTGTTAGTCAGGTTGGCTGGGTTGGTACCGTATTCGATGGTTACCGCGGCGGTGGCATTGCGTGCGCGCACGCTGCCGGAGATGCGGACGGTGGTGGTGGACAGGGCGTTCGCATTTCCGGTCACCACCGTGGGGGGCAGGAAGAGGGTGTGGAATACCGCGTCCTCACCCACCGTGGTGCCCAGGCTGTTAGTGGCGCTCAAGCGGTAGTGATAATCCGTGCCGGACTGCAATCCCTGCGCCAGTTGCGAAACCTCCGCCACCACCTTGTCATTGCCGACACTCTGCAATCCGGTCACCTGGCCGTAAGCGGTCGTGGTGCCGTATTCAAAGCGCACCATCGTGGTGCCTCCGTTAGGAATCACGCTGCCTAGCAACTTCGCCGAGCTGGTCGTCACGTCGGCGTAGGCTCCGGTCGTGACCCCGGGCTTGGCGGTCGGGTGTCCAGTGCCGGTGTCGCTGCTGTCTGTGGCGACAAAGCTGACATCTTCGCCCTGGGTGGTTCCGGCAGCGCTCACCGCGATCAGTTTGCAATGATAGGTGGCATTGGCCAGCAACCCGGTGATGGGTGCCAGCACATCCTGGAATCCGCTGCCTGCCGTTAGACCCTGCAAAGGTGTGGAACTGCTGTAAAGCGTGGTGGGCCCATACACAAAATACACCTGGGTCGGCAAACCCTGCGGATTCACCACCCCTACCAAGGTTGCCCCGGTCGGGCTCACCGCCACCGGACTGCCGGTCGCCACCACGGGTGGTTCCGGCGCCACGCAGGTGCCTGTTAGGTTGATGTTGAACGGGTTGTTGTTAGGATCGTTGCTGGCGAGGTGGATGGCTGCCGTGCGAGTACCCGCGGCACCGGGCGTGAAAGTGACGGTGAAGGTGGTGCTGGTGCCGGGTGTTAGATTGGTGGTGCCGGGGTTGGCGACGGTGAAATCACCGCTGTTGGTGCCGTTCTTGCTGACCAGCAGGCCGCTGAGGTCGGTCGTGCCGAGGTTGCGCACCGTGAAGGTGAAGGCACCCGACGCGCTGCCGATGTCGATGCTGCCAAAGTTGATGCTCGCGCTGCCGTTGGTGAGGCTGCTGCCAACCGGTTGTTCCACCGCGATCACGGGCGCAAGACCGGTGCCTGTCAGCTCGATGTCAAACGGGTTCTCGTCGGCGTCGTTGCTGGCGAGGTGGATGACCGCCGTGCGCGTCCCGGCACCGCCGGGCGCGAAACTCACCGCGCTCTTGCCGATCCCCAGCCCGCTGAGGACGCCCGTGCCGAAGTTTCTCACCGTGAACGTGAAGTCGCTCGACGCGCTGCCCACATTGATGCTGCCCAGGTCGAGGCTCGCGCTGCCGTCAATCAGGTCGGTACCGGCCGGTTGTTCAACGGCGATCTCGGGAACCAAGGCCGGGCCGATGACGATGGAGAAATCCTGCGTCGCGGCGGGCGCTGTCCCGTTAGACGCGGTGATCGTGCCGCTAAACGTGCCGGTCGTGCCGGGTGTGCCGGAGATCACCCCGCCCGTGCTGAGTGTTAGAGGCGGCGGCAGGGAGCCCGTGGAAACCGTGAAGGTGATCGGCGTCGTACCCGATGCGGTGCAGGTGTGGTTATAGGTGGTGCCCACCATGCCGGTGGCGGGAGGTGGGGCGCTGGTGAAGAGCGGTGCC
>JAPLUJ010000747.1 GCA_026397695.1 Verrucomicrobiota bacterium
CAGCGTTTGACCTCGGAAACGCCGTAGTGTCGAGCAAGCCGGATTCCCTGAAATGGTAGGGCGTGGCGGCCTCGCCGCGCCGTGACTGGCCTTGCGGCCTGAAAGGACACGGAGGAAGCGAGTGGCTAAGCGCTTGGATTTCAGCGAATCAAGCTCCCTCCATTCGCACCGCCATCCGGCGGACAAGTGGGACGGCCGAGGCCGACCGTCCCTACCATTGAGGGAATCGAACTTGCTCGGCCATTCGACCCAAACGAGGTGGTTTGCTGAGTTCTGAGGATGTCGCGCCAGTAGCGTCTCACGCTCCGCTCCGCCGGGACATCTGCGTGTCCGATCGGACACCAAGATGTCATGGCAGCGGTGAGTGCGCAAAACCGGGGAGGTGCGTCACTCGTCCTTGTGAAGATGTCATTGATGTCATTGAGACGTTGACGTGCAAGACCGCCGGGGTCGGGTTCATGTGGAACCGCGGCTTCCGGGGTATTGGGCCGCCTCAGGCGGTGGCGGCTTCGTCCTCGTCTTCGATGCGTTCGCGGGGGATGACGATGGGTTCGGGTTCCTTGACGGTGAACTCGAAGGTCGCATCGCGGTGGGACGGGAAGCCGGTACCGGCCGGGATGAGGTGGCCCATGATGACGTTCTCCTTGAAGCCTGTTAGGTAATCGACCTTGCCCAAAGTCGCCGCTTCGGTGAGCACGCGGGTGGTGTCCTGGAACGACGCGGCGGAGATGAACGACTCGGTTTCGAGCGACGCCTTGGTGATGCCTAACAGGACAGCCTCGCCTTCGGCCGGTTTGCCGCCGTTGGCGACGATGGCGGCGTTGACGCGCTTGAAGTTGGTGCGGTCGATCTGGTCGCCCCACAGGTAATGGTCGGCGTCGCCCGGGTCGGTGATTTTCACCTTGCGCAGCATCTGGCGGATGATCACCTCGATGTGCTTGTCGTTGATTTCCACACCCTGGACGCGATAGACCGATTGCACTTCGTTGACGAGGTGTTCCTGGAGTTCCTGGGCACCGCAGGCCTCTAACAAATCCTCCGGGGACACCGGGCCTTCGGTGATCTGGTCGCCGCGTTTCACTTGGTCGCCGTCGGTGACGATGATGTGTTTTCCCAACGGCACGAGGTGGTCGACCTGTTCGCCGGTTTCGGCGTGGGTGACCACGACACGTTTTTTGCCGCGCACATTGGTGCCGAAGGAGATTTCCCCTTCGATCTTGGTGATGACGCAGGCATCCTTGGGTTTGCGGGCTTCGAACAGTTCGGCGACGCGCGGCAGACCGCCGGTGATGTCCCGAGTGCGTGCCTCGACCTCGATACTGGCAAGCAAGTCCCCTCTCAGAACTTTGCCCTCCAAGCGAGGTTTGCCTCGTGGCGCGAATTGCGGTGCAATACGAGCTTTTGCTGGGAACGCAATTGATGTCTTAAGCTTCACGTAGCGAAAAGCCTGCGCACCAGGTTGGACAACGATTTCATTCACTGGTGATTTATGCAGTGCCGAAAGAGATCGC
>JAPLUJ010000469.1:0-7061 GCA_026397695.1 Verrucomicrobiota bacterium
CCTGTGACAGCGCGCCTTCCGCAAATAAATCGCGCAGCAGGTTGGGCACCTTGAACGCCAGATAGAAACAATCCATCCACTTGCTGCCGCCGAACAGCCCGGCAAACATCATTTCACGCAGCAAGCCCAGCACCCGGCTCGCCATCACGGCGGCGCTGACTTTCCAAGTAGCTTTGGCGGTCATCTAATGGGAATCGGGGTGACAGGAGTTGCGGGACGAACGTTTCATAACCGCATCCCGGCCCGCTGGCTATCGCAGGATGATGAAATTTTAGTTTCCATCTTGACAACGCGGGGTGCGGTGAACTTTGTTGACGGCAGCACACCGTATGTCGATCAAGTCGCCCCTATCCGCCGCTGTTTCCGTGGCCGTAGCAAAATCAATCGCCGCCACTTTTTCGTTTTCGGCTTTAACCACTTTGTTCATAGTTTCTTGAACATCTTTTGGTGGGTTGATTTCTTTTAATTCTGTACGAACGATCTCTAAACAACAATACGACACCGCGATCACCAAAATCCAGGAACTGCTCAAGGCGATCGGCGCCAACAAGGATGCGCCGCTCGAGTTGCTGTATTTCAACATCGGTCTCGCCAACCTGCTGGGCAATAAACTGCCCGAAGCCGAAACCGCCTTCCTCGATTGCATCAAGCGCTTCCCCAATAACGAATTCACGTCCCGCTGTCACCTCGGCATCGGACGCTCCCTGATGCTGCAGGACAACGCCGAGAAAAAACAGCGCGCCGTCGGGGAACTCGCCCTCGCGATGCAAGATGCCAAATACCGCTCCGAAGCGGGCCTCTGGCTCGGCCAGTTGTATATGGAACTTAAAAAACCCGCCGAGGCCTTGAAAGTGTTCCGTAACCTGATGGGTTCGGATGTGCGATCTCCCCAGCAAACCATGGCTGCCGTCGAAATCGTCGGTCTGTTAGCCGAGGTCGGCAAGATCGACGACCTGGTCCCCTACCTCGACCACCTCACCCACCAAGCCGGAGTCCGCGACTCGCTGGCGTGGTTCTCCAACCAAGTGGTCGTCCGCGGCGATGAGTTGGTCAGCAAAGCCGAAGAAACAATCGGCAGCCCGTTGTACGAAACCGCGCTCAGCATCTACCGCGCGGTCCCATCACGCAGCTATATCCTGGAAACCCAAACCAGCGCTTTGGAAGGGATGCGCAGCAAGTGCAAAATCCTCGAAGACCGTGTGGCTAAAGAGCAAAGCAATACCATCAACCAACGTTCGAACGCGTCGGAACTCGTCGATGTCCTCAAACCCTTCATCAAGGAAACCGAAACATCTCTGGCCGCCATCGAAAAAATCACCGATTTCGACGCGGCCCTGCTGATGCGCCGCGGCCGCTGCCTGGTGTATTTGGAACGCAACGAGGAAGCGCTCCTGTGTTTCCGCACACCGCGCACCCAATACCCTGGCGCCAAGGAGGCGGAAAGCGCCGCCTTTGCTGAAATCTTCATCTACAACAAGCTCAAGGACAGCACCGAGATCAAGGATAAATGCGACCTCTTTCTCACCAAATATCCGGAATCGGAGCGCGCTGCTCAAGTCGCCACCCTCGCCGGGGAAATCCTCTTGCAAAACGGCGACTGGGCGGAAATCGGCGCGTTTTATCGCGGGCTCGCAACGAAATTCCCCAAGGCCGAAAATCTCGACAGCTTCGTGTTCTATCAAGGCGTCGCTTTTTTCCAGGCCGCCAACTTCATCGAGTCCACCCCGCACTTCGAGAAATTCCTCAAGGATTTCCCCAACAGCGATAAGGTCGAAACCGTCCTCTATTACCTGGCAATGTCGAATTTCCTCAGCAACAAATACAAGGCAACCCTCGCCACCTGTAAGGAGTATCTCGCCAAGTATCCCGACGGACATTACGCCGGCGACATGATCTACCGGCTCGCCTTCATCGACTTCAACGACAAGGGCGATGAGTCCGCCCCCCCAGAAAAACAGGCCGCCTATAAGAAAAAAATGGCGGACAAAATCATCAGTGAGCTGTCGGCCTTCCTGACCAGCCACCCCGACAATCTTGCCAACGGCGCGATGTACTGCCTGATGGCCGATACCTATCGCAGGATGAACCAAATCGACGCGGCCATCGCGGCCTATCAGGAAGCGGTCAAGACCGACAGTCTCGACGACGTCATCCAGTATGCCCTAGATAACGCCACCCCGCTGATGCAGGCCAAAAAGGACTGGGAGGGGATCGCCAAAATGCACGGGGATTTCATCACACGCAAACCCGAAAGCCAGTTGGTGATACTCTCCACCATCTGGGTCGTGCGGGCGTTGACCTATGCCGGCAAGAGTGCCGAGGCCTCCGAGATGCTCGCTACCAACCTCAAGAACCGCATCGCCGATCCCGCCAGTGAGCAGGTCGAGTCGCTCATCGACGAACTCGTCAAATCCTTCGTGCCGCGCAGAAAGGCCAAGGATATCGATATCGAGCCCATCGATACACAACTCGTGGACTTGCTCAACAAAATCGTCGTCGGTCTGGAAAGCGCGACAACCAATGCCCGGATCTACTACGCCCGCGCCCGCCTCGCCCAAATGCTCAAGCGCAACGACCTGTCAGATATCTATCTGAAAGGCATCGCCACCAGCAACGCGCAGGATCCCAAAGGCCTCAGTCCCGCGTTGCTGGCAACCTCCGGCGATATCCTGCTTAAAAACGGTGATCTGGAGGGCGCGGAGGCGATGTATATGCGGCTTGCGGATCGCTACAAGGATTCGATGTTCTCGGACGCCGGACCGGTCGGCTTGGGCTTCGTCGCCCTGGCCCGCAAGGACCCCGAAAAGGCGCTGAAGATTTTCGACGATGCCATGGACAACAATCCCGGCATCTCGCGTTTCAAGGAATGCACGCTCGGCAAATTGCAAGCGCTCGTCGAAGTCGAAAAATACGAAGCTGCCGAGAAGCTCGCCGAACAGATCGTCTCGGACAAAACCTTCCGCGGCGAAAGCGCCGGCAAAGCCTACCTGCTATGGGGCCAAGCGTATCGGAAACAGGCGGCCAAATCGGCCGCCATTTCCCCGGCGGTGGCCAAGGATTTCCTGGCGAAGGCGCACGGCGTCTATCAGCGCGTATATACCGCCTATGTGAGCACGCCCGAGATCTGCGCCGAAGGGTATTGGCAGGCCTACGAGACCCTCAAGGAACTCGGCGACAACACGCTCGCCAATGAAACCTTGAAAACACTCGCCACCCACCCTAAACTTCTGAAAACCAAACGCTCACAGGACGCTGCGAAATTGGTCAAATAATTTTCATCCATGGCATCTGCACTTTCCAATCTCCGATCCGTCTTGCTGGGATGCACGCTCTGCGCAGCGCAGATCGCCCTGTCGGCTGCGGCCGATGCGGTGCGCATCGTCTTTATGAACGGAAAATCGATTCCGATTACCGCCGTCGCGAGGAAAGGGGATGATTTCGTCGTCATCGCCGCCACTGAATTATTCAACGAGGGCCAGACGATCCCGTTAGGCCAGGCGGACCACGTCTATGGCGAGGCCCCCCCCGAGTTGAAACAAGCTGTCGCCTTGCTGCTCATGGAAAAAACGTCGGACGCAAAGAAGCTCCTCGAACCGCTCGTCAGCCAGCACCGCATCACCGCGAAAATCCCCGGCAACTACTGGCTGGAAGCCGCCCGTGCCCTGCTGGTGGCCTGCGCCGTGGGTGGCGATGCCCGGAAATGCACCGAGCTCGGCATAGAGATTTCCGAGGCCACCCCCGCCGCCGGCAACGATCCATTCGTGAAGCTCGGCAAAGCCCTGCTGATGCCCGCCACGCTCAAGCCGGAGGAACGCGAAACGGCGCTGGCCGACTTGACGACCGACAAAAACATGCCGGCGGATGTTTGCGCCTACGCGTCTTTTTACCGCGCGAACTTTGTCCGGCAGGATAAACGCGATGAAAAACGCAATGCCAAGGCACTCGAGGCCTATCTCATGGTGCCGTGTCTGTTCCCCTCCGGCGGATTGGTGATCATGGCCGCCGCCGAAATCAAGGCTGCGGAGTTGCTCAACGCGCCCGCTCGCCGCGAGGAATCGTTGGCTCTGCTTCGTTCCGCCGTCCGCGGCGCGGCTGGCACCCCGCTGGCGGAAGAAGCCAGCAAGCGTCTGAAAAGTCTCCAATAAACCGACCCATCCCTGTTCCAAAACACATGACCGCCTTCGCCGCACCGGAGCCGGCCACACAACAAAAAGAAATTAAAAAAACCTTCATTGCGGTGCTCAAGGAAGGTGGTTGGTGCATGTGGCCTATCGGCATGTTCTCCGTCGCCACCGTCTGGCTCGCCATCGACATCTGGTTGCGCACCAACCCCAAGAAAATGACTCCCAGCACGGATGTTTTGACCGCCCGGCAGTTGTTCCTTGAAGGGGACTATGTGGGTGCTTACCAACAGATGAAGATCGCCACCAGCCCGTTCGCCCTGGTGGTGCAAGCCGCGCTCGGTTCCATCGGACACGGCAAGACCGCCACCGAAGAAGCCCTGTTGGCCGAAGTGGACAAGATCAGCTCGACGCTCCAGACCCGCGTCAATTACCTTTCGGTGATCGGGGTTTGCTCACCCATGGTCGGATTGCTTGGCACGGTGGGCGGCATGCGCGGCGCGTTCTCCAGCCTCGGAACCACCGGCATCGGGGATACCGCGAAACTCGCCGGGCACATCGGTGAGGTGCTTATCGCCACGGCTTCCGGGTTGTTCATCGCAATTCCCGCGTTCATCACCTTCTATTTCCTGCGCAATAAGCTCCAAGGCGGCATCCACCACCTGCAGGCGGAAGCCGAAAGCCTGTTCCGCAATGCCCCTTACGAGTATCTGAAGGATGCCGACGTCGGCCAGGAGGCCACCTACGCCGCATTGCCTAACTGGATCACGGGAGCCAACGCAACCGATGCCGATGCCTTGCAGGACTGAGTGCCGGATCGATCAACCCATCTTAACCCCAACCCCTCGAATTTATGGCTAGCGGCGGAGGAGGAACCGAAAGCGGCGAACCGGAATTCCAGATCGCTCCGATGATCGATGTGTTGCTCGTGCTGCTCATTTTCTTCATGAGTATCACGACGGCCGAAATCTTGAAAATCGACAAGAATATCACGCTGCCGGTTTCACCCAACGCCATCAAACGCGATGCCAAAATGACCCGCCACGAGATTGCCATCAACGTGCGCTGGGACCCCAAACAAGCCAAGGCGTTTTTGAAAGTCGATGACCGGGATTATCCCAACATCACCGAGCTGATCCCCATTCTCCAGAAGAAAGCTAAAGAGGATGAGTTGGCGCGGGCCGTCATCCGCGGCGACCGCGCCCTGCCGGCCATCGAAATCCAGAAAATCATGACCCTCATCGGCGAAGGCGGTATCTCCGACATCTCGTTCGCCGCTTCTAACAAGTAACCCGTTCCCCCATGCGCAGACGCTCCAGAAGAAAGCAGTCACCCGAGGTCAATCTGGGATTCCAGATCGCACCGATGGTGGACGTGGTTTTCGTCATCATGTTGTTTTTCATGGTGTTGGCGGGCCAGGTCCAGGTCGAGAACGCCCACAACACGAAGCTTCCGGGCACCGTGCAGGTGGAGAATTCCGATACTCCCATGCCGGATGAAATCGCGATCCGTATCGAGGAAGACGGCCAAGTCTATCTCAACGATGAACCGAACGACACACCGCAGATCAAAGAACTTCCGGAGTTGACCAACACCCTGAAGCAACTCAAAACAAGCAGCGTCGCCTCGCGCTCCGAGGTGCTGATCACCATCTACGCCAACGAACAAGCCAAATACGAACGGGTCATTGATGTGCTCGACGCCCTCACCCAGGCGAAAATCGTAAATGTGACTTTCCAAGCGGGTGCTCCTGAGTGATAGTGTGTCATCTCAAACCCCAAATAACCTGTCATGGATACGCAATTTTCTATCGAGGATGAAGAACTTCCAACCGAACGCCGCTTGCCGTTCTGGCAGAAAATCGGCGGCGGTGCGCTGACCTTCGCCATTCTGTTTCATGTGCTCCTGTTGATCATCGGCGCGATCTGGATTTTCCAGACCGTCATCATACCGGGGAAAAATGATGTCGATTTCCTCCCCGGTGGTGACGGTGGCGGCGGCGAGCGTGCGGCGAATACCAAGGTGCAATCGTTGGGCGTTGTAGGAGCAGGAGACTAGAGGGGGAAGTATGAGAACTCGGATTTTTAAGGGCGAATCTCTTCCAGCGGTGCTTCGCCACGGCACCGGCAAAGGCTTCGGTAACGGCAGTGGCAGTGGCAGCGGTTTTGGTTCGGGCGGCGGCGCGGGCAAGTTCTTCGGCCTGATTCCCGATGCGCTGAAAAAGCGTTGTTCCAAGGAAGACCGTGCTATCCGCATGCGCGAGAATGGCGGCACACCCGCCTGCGAGGATGCCGTGCTCAAGGGGCTGCGCTGGCTCAAAACCCAACAGAAATCCGACGGTTCCTGGGGCGACCAGAACAAACCGGCCATGACCGGCCTCGCATTGCTCGCCTATTTCGGCCACTGCGAAACCGTAGTATCCATGGAATTCGGCGAATCCGCCGCGAAGGGAATCGTCTATCTGATCGATCATGGCATGAAAAACAACGGCAAAATGGGGACCGATCCCAACAGCCAGCCATTTTGTTATGAACACGCCATCGCCACCTACGCGCTCGCCGAGGCGGCCACCTTGTGCAAGGAAACCAAGTGGCCCTATCTGAAAGACCTCGAAGCAGTCACCCAAAAAGCCGGCCAACTCATCATCGCAAGCCAGAACAAGAACGGCGGCTGGGCCTATCAATACGCCACCTATGACGGCCATACCGATCTCTCGGTCGTCGGGTGGCAAATCCAGGCACTCAAGGCGTGCAGCCACGTGACCAACGTCAAATTCAATGGCATGCCCGGCTGCATTTCCAAGGGTCTCATCTATGTGAATTCCTTGCAGGGCTCCACCGGCAACTACGGCTATAATGCTCCGGGTGGCGGCGGCTACCAACCGCTCACCGGGGTCGGCATGCTGTGCAATCAAATGTGGGACAAAGGCAAATCACCGCA
>JAPLUJ010000469.1:7145-11391 GCA_026397695.1 Verrucomicrobiota bacterium
CCAACCTTTATGCGGCTTACTACGAATCCCAAGCCATGATGCAGTGCGGCGGTAACGATTGGAAAAAATACAATGGGTTGAGCCGCGAACAGTTGGTCGGCAGCCAGTTGGCGGATGGCTCATGGCCAGTTCCCCCAGGAGCCGCCCATATTAACAACACCGTCTTCAGCACGGCTCTCTGCACCCTCATGTTGGAGGTCTATTACCGCTTCCTCACCACCGGTGGCGGCCTGTCCAAAGGACGTACCGGACTATCCGGAATCTGATCGGCCGCTTTCGCCACGCAGCGCGAGTCTCCACCCTCGCCAGCCAAAGATCCGCATTCGCGAGTCTCCAGACTGGCCCAAAGATCCGCATTACCCGGCGGCCTTTGTGCTTGCGACGATGTTCGAGCAACGGGGCGTTCTCGTCGTGGAATTTGTCGCGGAGCTTGAAGGAGGAATGGAGGAGCAATTGAGGAGTGGTTGAGCATCAAGATCAGGCGTGCACAGTGGGGGCTAACATTTCTTGCTATTACGAAAATAGAGCTTTACAAACCCGGGCTGCGGGGCCATGTCAGTAGTTGTTGAAGTAGAAAACCATTGCCATGAAGACACATACCCATCAGGTCGTTGTGGAAGCTCCGGAAAAACACCAACCGGGAGTCTGGTCAAAAGTCGGCGGCGAAGCTCTCACCTTCGCGGTTGTTTTTCATGTGGCCTTCGGGGACTCTGGCGGCGGGGACCGTGGTGTGCAAACCGCCTCGCTGAACAAGAAACATAATCCGATCACCCCGTCTAACGATATCAAACGTGTTGTCGCCGAGGGGGCTCTTTCGAATTTAGCCGCCATTCATCAGGGCATCGATCTCGGGGAACTGGAGGTGTTGAAATCGCTCCCGGGCGGCGGCGGGCCGGCCGGCATGGGAGGTTCCGGCCTGGGTTCCGGTTTTGGGCAAGGAGATAGCAGCGGGATCGGCAATCGCTGGGGCGGTCCCAAGGCCGCGGGCAAAATCTTCGGTCCGGTGCCCCTTGACCTGAGCAAGCGTTGTTCCGTCGATGACCGCCGCCAGCGCATCCTGAACAACGGCGGCACACTCGCCTGCGAGGACGCAGTGCTTAAAGGTCTGCGCTGGCTCAAGACCCAACAGCAAGCCGACGGCTCGTGGGGCGACCAGAATAAGCCCGCCATGACCGGTCTCGCGCTGCTCGCTTATCTCGGCCACTGCGAAACCGTGGCATCCCCGGAATTCGGCGAATCCGTTGCGAAGGGGCTCGTCTATCTGATCGATCTGGGCATGAAAAACGATGGCAAGTTGGGCACCGATTTCAACGGCCAGCCATTTTGTTATGAACACGCCATCGCCACCTACGCGCTCGCCGAGGCGGCCACCGCCGCCTTGTGCACGGGATCCAAGTGGCCATTTCTGCCGCACCTCAATGAGGTCACCCGCAAGGCCGGCCAGTTCATCATCGACAACCAGAACAAGAACGGCGGCTGGGCCTATCAATACGCCATTGATGGCGGCCATACCGATCTGTCGATTGTCGGCTGGCAAGTCCAGGCACTCAAGGCGTGCAGTCACGTGCCCAACGCCAAATTCAAGGGCATGGACGGTAGTATTTCCCAGGCACTCAACTATGTGAATTCCTTGCAGGGCCCCAGCGGCAGCTACGGCTACGCGGGACCGGGCGGCGGCGGGTACCAACCGCTCACCGGGGTCGGCATGCTGTGCAATCAAATGTGGGACAAAGGCAAATCACCGCACGTCATCCGTGCGGCCAAAAGCGTGTTGGCACACACGACGTTCAACTTCAAGACAGGTGCCCACCTTTACGCGGCTTACTACGAATCCCAAGCGGCGGTGACGAATGGACAAAATATAACAAGCTGGTCCGTGATCAGTTGGTCGATAACCAACAGGCGGATGGTTCATGGGGATTTCCCCCCGGAGCCGCCCATGTGAACAACACCGTCTTCAGCACCGCGCTCTGCACCATGATGTTGGAAGTCTATTACCGCTTCCTGAGCACCGGCGGCGGCTCTAACAAAGGAGCTGCCGGATTCCCCGGAATCTGAGGAGGATCGCCGTCCCGACGGTCTTGAAAAACGGGCGAGTTCGGCGGGTTCAGCCGAGCCGATGTGTTTGTTTTGTCAGGAATTCGCCATGGAGATGAGACCCGGATCACCGCACGGCACCCACGACGAGCGCCTTGCGACGCAGCCGGGACGGCCACGTGCCGCGCTGGTGGATGTGGAGACGTACTTCGTGGCGAATGTTAGAGATGCGAAGTTCCAGGGTATGAGGATCACCCGTCTTTGACAAAAATCGTCTTGCCCAGCAGGGTCGGCGTTCAGGCACACCATGCGGCGTTTCCGTGGGCGAGGGGTGCGGTTGGCGTGGTTGTTGGAGCGTTCCGTCCGCGTTCGCGGCGGCTTTGCGCTGGTCATCACCATCATGCTCATGGTGCTGATCACGGTACTCGCCGTGGCGATGTTAAGTTTGTCGGTGATTTCCCTGCGGACCTCCGGCCAAGCCCAAGCCCTGTCGGTGGCGCAAAACAACGCCCGCCTCGGCTTGATGCTCGCCATCGGTGATTTGCAATCTTCGCTCGGCCCCGACAAAGCCATCTCCGCCAAGGCCAGCGTGGTGCATGCCAGTCCCGGCCAGCCCCACATGCTCGGTGCCTGGCAGGGTTATGGATGGAAAGCCCCCGATGGTGCGCCACCCGTTTCCACCACCAAGCAATCGAAGTTTCTCCGGTGGCTGACATCCTCCCGTGACCTCCAGGCTCGCGAGCAACTGGCATATGCGGCCTCGGACATCGGCAGTGATACCGTCTTTCTGGTCAACAGCAAGCACACCGGCGTGTTGCCCGACATCAATCCGGAAATCAAGGCGCAGCGGGTGCCGCTGGCCGTGGGATCAATGAAAGGCGGACTGGCCTACGCCGTGGCCGATGAGTCGATGAAAGCCCCGGTGTCCATGGAGGACAGCAAAGCGCTCGATCTAACAGGAAACTATGCCGAGCGCCTTGCCGCGCCGGCGGCCTGTCCCAAGGTACTGCATAAAAGCCTGGCCTTGAAAACCCCCGCACGGGTAATCACCCTGGGCACCGCCGAGATTGATTTGGAGGCGGAGAAAAAAGAAGTCCGCGCGCGCTATCAGGATCTCACCACCGGTTCCTACGGATTGCTGACCGACCCGGTCAACGGTGGCTTGAAAACCGACCTGACCCCGTTGATGGAACTCGGCACTGCGGTGAAATCCGCGGATGTGTGGGTTTCGGAGGGCCCTTATTTCACCACCAACGATGGCGCGCCTTCCTGGGATTTTCTGCGCAGCTATCACCAGCTCTACCGGCGTGCCACCTCCGTGGGCACTCCGACCATCCTGCTCGCATCCAACACCGCAGAGCTCAAACCGATCACCGGCAGCGTGGGCCAAATCATCAAGCCCACCACGGCGTCCGTGTTGCCGGTGATCGTCAAACTGCAAATCCTGTTTTCGATGGTGTCGCATTACCACCACATTGGCGACCGGGTGAATTATCATGACACACAGGCCGTCCCGGTGGGCAACACCAACCATGCCGTACCCCATCTCGTCTATGAGGCCATCGTCACCCTGTATAATCCTTACGACGTGCAAATCGAATTGCCCTCCCTACGAGTCCGCCTCTCCGACCCGCCGGTAGGATTCCAGTTCATGAAGCACGACCTCCAGGCAGCAAGGGATTCCTGGTATCGTCAGGAATACGCCAGTGGCGAGTTTCACGGGCTGGCCCGCCAACATATCCAAACCGAGCATAACCCCGACGCCCGCGCGTATTTCACCCTGCAGTTGAAAGGTAAAACCACCAGCGGAACTCCCGGCGGCAACATCAAACTCCTGCCCGGAGAAGTGAAGGTCTTCTCCCCATACGTCGAAAGCAATTGGACTTGGGGTTTGGAAACGGCTGGCGGCTATAATCCCAGGGTGTTTTTCGACTGGAATGCCAACACAAGCCTCGGCAATTGGGACAAACGATCTGACAATCAGTTTGGCGTGGATACCATTTCAGGCCTTGATTTCCGTGCCGGTCTGCAAACCGACCACATGAGTTATGGCGGCGGGCGTGATCCCAGCAGCCGCTACGATTTTGAAAACGCCACCGGCTGGGGTTGGGGTTTTCTTTCGATGCGCCTGACCGATGACGTGACCGTGAAGTGCAAAGCACAGCGCTGCGTTACCGATGTGAGCCTGCCCGACTTCCGCGTGGACCTG
>JAPLUJ010000741.1 GCA_026397695.1 Verrucomicrobiota bacterium
GTGATCCGCAGCTTTGGCGACAAGCAGACCGAAAAAGTTTACCAAGGCGAGCGCTCACGCACGCTGCCCCCGGACATTCAATCCCGCGCCAACATGAAACTGTTCCGCATCGACCAAGCCAGCCAACTGGAGCAATTACGCTTGCCTCCCTCCAACCGGCTTGAATCTCTCGCGGGAAACCTCCAAGGCTTGTCGAGCATCCGCATCAACCAACAATGGCGGATCGTCTTCCGCTGGAGCGAAGGGGATGCCTACGAGGTGAGGATTGCCGACTACCACTGACACCGATGAAAACCAAGGCCGACTCCATTCCGCTGCTCAACTACTTCGCCGAGACCCTGCGCGAAACCCTCGATGAATGGCATGAATCGCAGATCGCTATTTCCACGGCGACCGGTATTCCGCCGTCCCATCTCAGCCAAATGAAAATGGGCAGGCGACGCTGCACGCCCGAATACGACCTCCGGCTGAGCCGCTATTTCGGCATCGAAGCCGGTTATTGGATGCGCCTGCAATTGTCATACGAACTCCAACGCGCGGAACGCGAAAACCGCCAGGCCATCACCCGCATCCGCCCGGCCTCCAGCCCGGCGGCGTGAGGGGGGGATAGCCGTCCCGGCTGTCTCGGCCGACGGGCTTCCAGCCTGTCGTTTCATTGGCGAATTGTAGCGGCGCTCTGTGAGCGTCGGTGCAACTGTCAGAGAGCCTGGGCGCCATCCATCGGCATCGACGCTCATAGAGCGCCGCTACAAACCATCGACGGCGGGTACGCAATCTCTAACTCCTCCACCGCCAGCTCGCCCGAAATCAGCCGCGGCAAGAGCAGATCGCGGCTGCGGGCGAGCAGGGGGTCCCCACCAACGCCCGGCGTCTGCGAGGCTCGCCTGGAAACCGCCCCGGGAAAATCATGCCGACATGGCAAGCGGAGCGACCTGCGATTCGATCATGGCACTAGCCTCCGCCCGTGCCTTGCGCAGGTCGTATTCCTTTTGGAGACCGATCCAGAACTCCGCGCTGGTGCCGAAATACCGGCTCAAGCGCAACGCAGTGTCCGGTGAAATCGCCCGGCGGCCATGGATCACGGCAGTCACACGACTGTGCGGAATCTTCAAATCAAGCGCCAGGCGGTATTGGCTGATTTCCATCGGTTCAAGAAATTCCTCATGAAGGATCTCGCCGGGATGTGGGAAGTGAAGTGGTGGTTTCGGGTTTGCCATGTGGAGAGTGGGTTCGGGTTTCAATGATAGTCGGTGATTCTCATGCTATTTCCGTTTGGCGTCAATAACGATTTTCAAAGCCGGACTACAGGACAAATCCTCGTGTTCTCCCACATGAGGATTGCATTGAGCCGGCGCTCCAGATCCGCTATCTTGTGCCTGCCACCGCGCCATGAGTTCCCCCACCATCATTCTTTCCCTGGCAATCCTCTGCCTGTTAGGATGGGCATTGCGGCAACATGTCCTCATCCGCCGCCTGCGCCACCCGGAGCAAAGCCGGCACGCCCAGGACCTGCGCGAACTCACCGCCGCGCGCAGCGAACGTGACAGCCTGCTCAATGCCTTCCCCGACGCCTTCCTCATCGCCGATGCCCAGGGCATCATCCAACATTGCAATCAAGCCGGTCATGAGTTGTTAGGACCGCCCCCGCCCACCGGACGGGCGCCTGTGGAAACCCTGCGCGACGCCCGCCTCGCCGCGCCCTATCTGGCATGCCGTGACACCGGAACCCCCGCCAGTACCCGTGTCCACCTGCCGGCCGAAGCCGCCCCCGCCCGCACCCGGGACCCCGCCCCCGGCGAAGCCGTTTGGCTCGTCGATGCCGCACGGCCCGCCCCACATCCGCCTCCTCCTGCGCGATCTATCAGCCGAACACCAGCTCGAACAAATCCGCAAGGACTTCGTCGCCAACGCCTCCCACGAACTGCGCACCCCCATCACCCTGGTCGATGGCTATCTGGAAACCTTCCTCGAATCCCCGGATATGTTAGATGACCGCGAGGCAACACTGCGTTTCCTCGGCATCATGCGCAAGCACACCGGGCGCATCACCCGCATCATCGAGGACATGCTGCTCATCTCGCGCATCGAATCCAGCGATACCTCCACCCTGCGCCCGGAAACCTTTTCCCTGGCAGAATGCGTGCAGGACATCATCGACCGACTGGAGTCCCTTATCCACACACAAAACGCCACCGTGCGCATGGATTTCCACGATCCCGCCATCACCCTCCACGGCGACCGCTTCTATTGGACCCAAATCCTTTTCAACCTGATAGAGAACGCGCTCAAGCAAAACCCCCACCCCGGCCTGCGCGTCACCATCCGCACGGAACAAACCGCCAGCGCGCTGCTCCTCGACATCACCGACAACGGCATTGGCATCCCCGCCGCCGACCTTCCCTATATCTTCAAGCGCTTCTATCGGGTGGAAAAACACCACTCGCAAAATATCACCAAAGGCACCGGCCTCGGCCTGTCCATCGTCAAGCGCGCCATCGAAGCTCACGGCGGTACCATCACCTGCCACTCCGCCCCCGGCATCCAAACCACCTTCCACATCACCCTGCCGGTTGTGTGACACGCCAACATTGTTAGGTTCCATGGTGATCGTCGGCGAAGCCGTCACCTGCCGGATTTCCCAAGGCCGTCCCCGATGAAACCGCGATCCCGCCAGATTGGCATGCGCGGTTTTGCCCCACGGGCGATTTGCGTGCATTCGCGTTTACCAACCTAACATCACGGGCGGCACGATGATACGGACGTTGCCGCCTTGATGGTCCTCGCTTTCCTCGATCGCGGTGACGATGTTGTTTTCGAATTCCACGTCGGTCCGGCCTTTCTCCTCGCGGGTGACGTAGGAAAGTTGGCGGTAGACTTCGTGGGTGACCGGGTCTATCCGGGTAACGTAGTGTTTGACTTCCTCGTAGTTGATGAATTCCCAGCGGCCGGATTCTCCTTTGTTAGTCTTGCGGATGCTGGTTTTTGTCGGCTTTCCGTAGGCTTGCGCAACCTCATCGAGAGTCATGCCCACCGCGATTTTCTTGGCCTCGATCATCGCCTGCACCTGGATCTGGCGATCATAAAGCTGCTTGAGGTGCGCCACGAATGCGGGATCAGTCGAGGTAAACGCCCAGGGCGCGACCCACCCGGCGATGCCATCGCGCGTCCCCTGGCCGCGCACCCGGTAAACCTTGTCGGTGATGGCCTCCAGACGCACCGTTTGGTCGGCCTTGAGCGTGCCAAGCCGGACCTTGCCCTCGGTGTCGGAAAAAACCGGTGCCTCCTTGAGCACCTTGAGCTCGACCGGTTTCTTCAAAGTCCGCTCCAAATACACCACGTTCGGGTCGGAATCCAAGAGCGACTTGCGTTCGCTACGCTTCTCGGCGGAGACGGGCAGTACCAGACACGCAACCATCAGTGGTATTCCAATATTCATACGCGGCAAGGTAGCAGGTTCTCCGGAAAATGAAACCATGATCTGAGCAAAATGGATTGGTGTTTGACAAGGTTTTCGAGGATGCGTTTCGATGCAGGCATGTCGGATCAATGCCAAAGCACAACAGGCAACCCAGCCGAGGGGGACACGCGTGAGGGACAGAACGGGCAGGCAGCCGTCGCAACCGCCGGGCTCCGTTGTGGTGCCTTATCGAAAAAGCTGTTTGCGGTGGCCAAGGAATTCATCCCCGGCGGGGTGAATTCGCCGGTGCGGGCGTTCCGCAACGTCGGGGGCGAGCCGTTTTTCGTCCGCCGGGCCAAGGGCAGCCGGATCGTGGACGTCGATGGCAAGACCTACATCGACTACATCGGCTCGTGGGGGCCAAACATCCTCGGCCATGCGCCCACCGTCATCACCAACACGATTCACGAGGTGGCCAAGGACGGGATTTCCTTCGGCATCCCCAATCCCTTTGAAGTTGAAATGGCCCGCACCCTCTGCGACTGGGTGCCCTCCGTGGAAAAGGTCCGCATGTGCAACTCCGGCACCGAGGCCACCATGTCCGCCATCCGCCTTGCCCGCGGCTTCAC
>JAPLUJ010000387.1 GCA_026397695.1 Verrucomicrobiota bacterium
AAACTCGGGGTTTTGAAACGCGGCGAGGCGCAGCAGCCGGTTGCGCAGCGCGGGCGGCAAAACGCCTTTTGGCAGATAGATCTGATCGCCGAGGACGATTTCGAGGGTTTTTGGCAGCGGGCCGGTGACGGGTGGATCCGGGTGGCGGCGGGAAGGCGGGGTGTTCCATGGCTCGGGATCGTCATCGGATGTTAGAGCAAAGCGCACGCCCACGACACGGCCCCGGCTTTCCGCGTCGCGGGTGATGGCATCGAGACGGTCCCGGGGCATGCGTGGGAGCGATGACAGGAAAGCCCACTGGTCCTGATAGGGATTGAGTTGCGCATCCACGAACATGCTGTGGCCATGGTCGCGCGGGCCTTTTTGCATTGGCAGCGCGATCAGGTTGCCGAAGCCGCCCTTGGGCAGGGTGTCCTGGCTGGGGAATAGCCTGTCATAGGAACCCAGGCCAAGTTCTGGCCTGCGCTCCATGGTTTCCGTTAGAACCAACGAGCCCAGTTTGCGGGCGAGGGTGGCCGGCACTGCCTGCTCGAAAAAGAACCAGACGTGCGCGCCATTGCCCGAGCGCGAGCGTTCCAGGGCGGCGGGGATAAGCAGGCTGCGGCAGGTTTCCATCACCGCGAGCACGTCATCCCGCCAACTGTCCTGGTCGAAGTCCATCGCCAGGAGATAACAAGTTTCATCGGCCAGCATCGGATAGACACCGGCCACGAATTCCCGGCCCGCCGCATCTTTACCCGACAAGTGCCAGCGCACGACCTCGTCGGTCACGGGTAGGAAAGCACGCTGCGGGCAATCGCCGCATTTGATCCGGGGTTTGCCGCAGATGCCGCGAGCCCAATCATTGGCGCAGGCCGGCGCGTATCCGGCGCGGCCGGTCTTGTGGTTTTCGAAGCGGCGCGGATAGACGTCCTCGCGGCCGCGGAACAGCGTGCGAAAGAGCGCGATCTTGTCCGCAGAGGGACTGCGCGCGTGAATCGCGCCGAGTGATCCGGTCATGTACGAATCTGGCATGTCCCTGGCGAAATGTCGAGACACCGCGTGACGGTCACAACGAACAACAGGTGCCGCGCTCTCGATGAAAGAGCAGGCCTAAGTGCCGCCAAAGACTCTGCCAAGTCCAGCCGTCCCGTCGTGCCTTGGGCTTCTCTTTGTACTCCCATTGCCCGCCGTCTCAGCGAGGCCGCGCTATCCCTGCGGCTTCCTTGAACTTGCCGAATTCGCCCGGTTTCCCGGCAGATCAGCCTCAGTATGGGGTGAAGGCGTCTCGCGCCTGGGCTGGCCCTTGCGCGTTGCACGCAAGGAAAGGTGAAGGTCGACAAGGATGTTTCGGGTGCGCCGATAGGCGAAGAGACTGGACGTGCGCGAAACGAACGGGCAGTCTTTCGGCGTTCGATCATGCATCCCGCAATTCAAATGGCTGGGTTGTGATTATTAGCTTGACGACCAAGCTTGAACATGTTCATTTGAACCCGTGAAAACGAATTCCAAATCAAATTGCAAAGCACCCAGCCTCACCTGCATCGAGATCTGCTCTGGAGCCGGAGGGCAAGCGCTGGGTTTGGAGTGGGCTGGATTCAATGCTCTAGCCCATGTCGAGTATGATCGCCATGCCTGTGCCACTCTTCGGATGAATCGACCGAATTGGAACGTAGTTGAGGGAGATGTCAGGAATTTCACGGCGAAAGAATTCCAGGGGGTTGATCTTCTCGCCGGCGGAGTGCCATGTCCGCCATTTTCTGTGGCCGGCAAACAGCTTGGCCCGCGCGACGAACGGGATCTCTTTCCCGAGGCTCTTCGGTTGGTGGAAGAGTGCCGCCCAAAAGCAGTTA
>JAPLUJ010000256.1 GCA_026397695.1 Verrucomicrobiota bacterium
GGTGGCGATCACACCCGGACGGATGTCACAGCCGATTGATAGATCATAGGGCGCGACATCGAACACATGCCCGAGGCGCAACACGCGGTCGATGAGATTGCCCAAGGCCCCCGGTGACGGCGTGTCCGAGAAGATGAAATTCTCCAATACAGTTAGATCGTCCCCACAAGCGAGCATCTCGCAGATCGCGGGCTGGCCGTCGCGACCGGCACGGCCGATTTCCTGGGTGTGGTTTTCCAGGCTTTTCGGCAGATTGTAGTGATAGACGGCGCGGATGTTCGATTTATCGATGCCCATGCCGAAGGCGATGGTGGCGACGATGATGCGGGTGGTGCCGGCCATGAACGCGCCCTGCGCTGCGGCACGGCAAGCGTCCGGCAACCCCGCATGATAGGCGCGGGCGGAATGACCGTTCTTGGCGAGGAAGGTGGCCACTTCCTCGGCGGTTTCCTGCCGGGTGACATAGACAATCGCCGCGCCGGCAACTCAGAGGAGTTGATCTAGCAGGAGTTGTTTGCGTTGGGAATTTCCCGCGCCACCATGGGCGTGGCGGTGGCGGTGAGGGCGAGCACGCGCGGAATCCCGAGCTGACGGCAGATTTTCGCTAGTTTGAGGTAATCCGGGCGGAAATTGTGGCCCCATTCGGAGATGCAATGCGCTTCATCGATGGCCACAAGCTGGATCGGCCACCGTTTGACACGCTGCCGGAAGGCTGCGTTGGAAAAGCGCTCGGGCGCGATGTAGAGCAGCTTGATCACCCCGCTTTCCATGCGCTCGTACAACTCGCGCAACTCGTCCACCCCGAGCGTCGAATCTAACCGTGCCGCGCCAATCCCCCGCGCGGTGAGCCCGTCCACCTGGTCTTTCATCAACGCGATGAGCGGGGAAACCACCAGCGTCAAGCCATCGAGCAACAACGCCGGTAGCTGATAGCAGAGCGATTTGCCACCACCGGTCGGGAAGACCGCCAGCACCGAACGTCCATCTAACAGCGCGCGGATAACCGCTTCCTGACCTTCACGAAAGGCGTCGTGGCCGAAATGGTCGCGGAGGGTTTGCAGCACGGGTGGAGTTTCTCCGCCTACGCCGGCCGCGGCAAGCGGGAAGCTGATCGCTGACAATTCAGGTGATAAGCGATCAACGTGAATAGCATGCCGCGCACGTGGCGGTCGCGCCGCGCGGCAGGCCATGAGACGACGTCCCGCCACTGGAATGCGAGCAGTGGAGACTCAATTAAGCGCCGTTGACGAATTGCCCCTTGCTTGTCCGCCAAGACGAAATTAATCATGTGCAGTCGCTTGATGAAAAATTTCCAAAAAGAGACGTCCGGAGCGATCCGCATTCAGTTGGAGGATGCGTTGAAGCATTTGCTGGATTGTGATGAAACCGGGCGTGGGGCCACGATGGAAAGTCTGGCCGGGGCCTTGTCCCGGTCGCGGCGGCATGCGGCGGAGGTATTAGGGCATTTGCGCGGTCGTGGCTTGGCCACCGCGGCTGGCGACACCCATCATTTGACGGAAGACGGGCGGATCTATGCCTTGCAGGTGGTGCGCACCCACCGGCTGTATGAAACCTGGCTGGCCCGCGAGACGAGCACGCCGGCCGCGGATTGGCACCGCGAGGCCCACAAGGCCGAACACCATATAGAAGCCGCCGCAGTCGATGCTTTGGCCGACCGCTTGAACAACCCGCGCTTTGATCCACACGGCGACCCGATTCCCACGCGTGAGGGGCAATTGCCCAAACGTTTGCTCACCTCGCTGGCCTCGTGGCCGGACGAGCAACCGGCGCGGATCGAACACATCGAGGA
>JAPLUJ010000629.1 GCA_026397695.1 Verrucomicrobiota bacterium
CAGCGGGCCGCCGCCCAACCCGATCACGCTATCGCTGGAATCGCCGGTGGCGTTTCCCAAGGACTGGAAGGCGCCTAAACGCAAGCTCGACCTCAGCCGGATCCCGGTGCGGTATCGCAATGTCTTTCTACCTCCGGACGCCGTGAACACGGAAGCCCTGCGACTGGCCATCGAGGATTCCGTCAAGACGTTCGGCCCGCAGTATGCCAGTGGTCCGCGGTACCTGACGGAACTGGCCGACTTGGAAAAGAAGCAACAATTGCAAGCCGCCGGGGGCACGACGAATGAACAACAGACAGTCGATACCGCGCTGAAATCGCTGCGCCGCCGGGCCATGCTGGACCATCCGGCGTTGAAGTTCGACAAGCTCCTGTTCGTCAAACAGAAGTATATGGGTACAGGCACCTACACAGGGCAAACGATCCACACCAACCTCGGCGGCAATCTCTGCGTCCTCTCCACAGCGGACCCCAAGGGTGAAGTCACCTCTCTGGTTCCGGAGCTGACCGGCGGGGCGTTCGGTCGCTTTGATCTATCGTTCGATGCCACCAAGGTCATATTCTGTTACAGTGAGGCCGGTGGGCACTTCCGCATTTACGAAATCGATATCGATCCCAAGACCGGGCGCAGGGCAGGTGGCAAGAGCCTGCGACAGATCACCTTCGAGGGCACCGATGAAAAGGAGACCATGCGGCTCTACGCCGGCAGTGAGTGTGGGAAAGGGTATGAAGACATGGATCCATGCTATCTGCCCAACGGCAGGATTATGTTTGTTTCCACCCGCTCACAGCGCTCGGTCCTCTGTTTCCCTGCAACGGTGACGTCGCTGTACGTCATGGACGCCGATGGCAAGAATATCACCTGCCTGTCACAAGGCCAGGTCAACGAAATCAGCCCTTGTCTGCTGGATGACGGCCGGGTAATCTACATGCGCTGGGAGTATGTCGACAAGGGTTTCGCCAACGTGCAGAGCCTGTGGGCGGTGCGCCCGGATGGCAGCGGCTCGGACCACGTGTACAAGAACATGATCGCTTGTCCGGCCACCATGGTACATGCGCGCAGCATCCCGGGCAGCCGCAAGATTGTCACGACGGCGGCGGGACACCACGGCGGGCTTCAGGGTCCGATCGTGCTGGTCGATAATCGCCGCCATCGGCGCACCGCCGACGCGATGGAGAACCTCACGCCCGAGATCCGCTATCCGGGCATGTTCCCCATGCCCGGCAGCATCGGTGGCTTCCGGGAGCCTTTCCCATTCTCGGAAAAGTTCTTCCTCGTCTGTCACCAACCCGGTGGCGTCAAGTTCGGCGAAGGGGCGGAGTTCGGAATCTACGCGCTGGACGCGTGGGGCAACCGCGCGGAACTCTACCGTGATCCGAAATTGTCATGTCTGCAGCCGATGCCGCTGCTGCCGCGCCACAGGCCCACGGACATTACCCCGGTCACTGCGGCGGCCGCGAAGGAAAGCCCGAAGCTGGCCACGATGTTCCTGAACGACGTGTATCAGGGGTTGCCGGGCATCGAACGCGGCCGGGTCAAGTACATCCGTGTGATGGAGGCCATGAACCTGAACTGGTACGACACCTGGCGGGCAGGCGGACAGGGGGACGCCCACGGCCAGCAAGCCTCGGTTGTCGGTCTCGGCGATGTCGCGAGGAAGTATGTGCATGGCATTGCCACGGTTTATGAGGACGGCTCGGCATTCTTCACCGTGCCGGCCAACAAGAATCTCTTCTTCCAGGCGCTGGACGAGAACTACATGGAACTGCACCGGATGCGGACGTTCATCAACCTGATGCCGGGCGAAAACCGGTCCTGCGTCGGCTGCCACGAGTTCCGCCGGAAAGCACCTAACTTGAGAGACACGGCCCGTCCGCTGGCCATGGCCCAAGGCGTGAAGGCGCTCTATCCGCAGCCGGGCGATACCGGCCCGCGTGCGGTGCACTATCCCCTGGACGTCCAACCGGTCCTCGACAAACACTGCGTCAGTTGCCACAGCGGCGCGGCACCCAAGGGCAACCTGGTTCTCACCGGCGAGCCGGCAGGAAATTTTTTCACCCGCTCGTACGAGGAGTTGACCAATTTCGATCCGGTGACCAAGAAGCGGTTGGTCAGCTACCTGCAGACCTCCGGTTTCGGCGGCTCCCATGTCCCGCTGGAACCGCCGCTGAGCTTCGGGTCGCATCGCAGCAAGCTGGTCGAGCAGATTCGCAAGGACCCCTGCAAGGCTGGAGTCACCAAAGAGGAGTTTATCAAAATCGTCACCTGGATCGACGCCAATGCGCCATTCTACGGGACGCACGACGGCAAGAAGAACATCAAATGGAAGGACGAGCCGGACTTCCGGCCCAACCCATCATTGGCGGAGAGATAATCCGCGCCCTGCCGGTCGCCTAACAGAGAACACTGGCTGTTCCGCGTCCGCAGCCGCCAAGACTCCGTAAAGAAATGAAATAAATGGAGCCAGCAACGTGTATTAGCCGCTGAAAACAGCGGTTTGATCAGCTTTCGATGTCAGAAAACAGATAACAAATTAGATATGATGAGGAACAAAACAGTATTTGGAGTGATGATGGGTGTCATGATGGCGATGCATGGGTCTGCGGCGGACTCCCACATGTCGCCGCTTGCCGTGGTTGCCGCCAAGGACGGCAAGACGGTCTATGTTGCCGGGCACACCGCCAGGCAAGTGGCGGTCATGGACGTCGCCAAGGCCACCGCCCGCTTGCTCCCGGTTCCCGGCTGTCCCACCGGACTGGCACTGGCGCATGACGGCAACAGCCTGTTCGTCAGCGTCGCCGGGCCTGCGGGCGGCGTGCACGTTCTCGATTTGAAGACGGGCACGATTTCCGGTTCGCTGCCCACGGGTCACACGCCGATGGCCCCGGTGCTCAGCCCCGACGGCCAGACGCTCTACGTCTGCAACCAGTTCGACAATGACGTGTCGGTCATCAAGGTGAAGGGAGCGGAAGCGCCGACGCGCATTGCGGTGATGCGCGAGCCGGTGGCGGCGGCCCTGACAGCGGACGGCAAGTTCCTGTTCGTGGCCAACATGCTTCCCGGCGTGCCGTCAAACGGCGCTTACGTGGCGGCGTCCGTGTCCGTGATCGACACCGCCGCAGGTCAGGTGAGCGACACCATCCGGCTGCCCAACGGCAGTTGCAACCTGCGCGGGATCTGCGTTTCGCCCGACGGCAAGTACGCGTACGTGACCCATACGCTGGGCCGCTATCAGATACCGTTGACCCAGGTGGAGCGCGGCTGGATGAACACCAGTGCCATGACCGTCATCGACACCACGACCCGCAAGATCCTCAACACCGTTCTGCTGGATGACACCGAGCTGGGCGCGGCGAATCCCTGGGGCGTGGCCTGCACGGCCGACGGCAAGCATGTCTGCGTGGCCCATGCGAGCACGCATGAACTCAGCGTGATCGAACAGCCCGCCCTGCTGGCCAGGCTACAGGAGGTGGCGGAACCTGCCGACGTGTGCAACGATCTGGCGTTTCTGGTGGGCATCCGCAGGCGGATGGACTTGAGCGGAAACGGGCCGAACGGCCTCGTGATGATAGGGACGACGGCCTACGTGGCGGAGTATTTTTCCGACAGCATCGGGGTGCTGGATATCAATCCGGACGCGAGTCCCGAGCCGAAGGCGAAATCGATACCCCTGGGGCCCGCAATCAAGGAAAGCACGGTGCGCAAAGGCGAACGGCTCTTCAATGATGCCCGGATGTGTTTCCAACAATGGCAAAGCTGCACGACTTGTCACCCGAATGGGCGTGTTGACGGTCTGAACTGGGATCTGCTCAACGACGGCATGGGCAACCCGAAGAATACCCGGAACATGCTGATGTGTTTCCAGACACCGCCGTCTATGAGTCTTGGGATTCGTGAAAGCGCGGGCGCGGCGGTGCGCGCCGGCATCCAGTTCATCCAGTTTGCCGTGCGGCCGGAAGAGGACGCCCTGGCCATAGACGAGTACCTCAAGAGCATGCAGCCGGTTCCCAGCCCGCGCCTGGTCAAAGGCGAACTCAGCGATTCCGCCCGGCGCGGCAAGGAGGTTTTCACCCGCGCGGGATGCGTGGATTGCCACCCGGCGCCGCTCTACACCGACCTCAAGGAGTACGATCTGGAACTGGGAGAAGGACGGGACAAGGGCAAGCCGTTGGATACCCCCACGCTGGTGGAATGCTGGCGCACCGCCCCCTATCTGCACGATGGCCGCGCCTACGATATCAAAGAGGTCTTCACCCGGTACAATCCGAAGGATATGCACGGGCGCACCCAGAAGTTGTCGCCGGAAGAACTGAACGACCTCATCGAATTCGT
>JAPLUJ010000324.1 GCA_026397695.1 Verrucomicrobiota bacterium
TCAACCGAGTCGAAGACGGCGGGCGAACAGCGCCGAGTGGGCTGAATTCCCAAGAGGTTAAACTTTATGTGGCGTTGCCACATGGATTGTTCCACTACGAACCGCTGGAGCATGGGCTTCAGCTCGTGATGACCGGCGACGTGCGTCGTCTCATTGGCTACAAGGATTTCGTTAGCACTGGAGCGTTGGACATGATCTACGTGGCTGACTATTCGCGGATGAATCTACTGCCAGCTGAGGATTGGGATGCCTTTGCATTGGCTGCCGCCGGCGCGATGACGCAGAACGTCTATCTTTACTGTGCTTCCGTGGGACTCGGGACCGTCATCCGCTCTTGGTTTGATCGAAGTGCTTTGGCAAAAGAGTTAGGTCTGGGAGGAGACCGCAAACCCCTGCTGGCGCAGACCGTAGGTATTGTGGCGAAAAGCAGTTAGCAAACTCCGGGTGGAGCTGCACAACAGGTGGCCCACGGTCCCGGCTGGTAGTTTGGCACAGGCCTCGTCCGTCGGTGCCAACACGGTTAGCGGTCATTCACCCGAGAACTCCCCAAGCAGATTCGCAGCGATGGTGGCCAGCAAGGTATTGAACCCACCCGCAGCCGTGGCAGCATCGACCGTGGGCGACCTGCGCAAGCTGCTAACAAAGCCACCCGCAAGATCAGGCGTGAAGAAATATGCTCTGCAAACCGAACTCAGAATTAAACAGAACTATGAGTGGGCAAGCCAAGGCGCGGGTCGGAGAGTGGGGAAGTGCGTGATGACGGGTTACTTCCAGTTCAGCGCGGCGGCGCTCACCGGGAATTGTGTCATGAAAATCTTGCGGATGGCCAGGGCGATTTCCCGGTGTTCCTGTTGGGTGCTGTTGTCGGTGCGCACCTCCAGATAGTGGATCCAGCTTCTAACAGCACCCTTCATGTAGAGTTTCGTCCGGGTGCCAAGCGGCAGGAGCACCCGCGCGCACTCCTTGGCGATGCCTTTTTCCAGAGCGGTGTGGTACATGTCCATTGCCGACCGGGCAGTGCGTTCCTGCGCCGCGTCAAACCACTGGATGGTGGCAGCATCTAGATCGTTGAGCGAGTTCTGGCGGTTTTTGTCGTCCTGGCGGCGCGGTTGGTAGCGCTCGATTTCCTGTGCCTTGGCATAGCTTTGTGAGAACTCCTGGAACTGAAAACTCTTATGGCGGAGAATCTGCGGCGATATGGCCCTTGAGGTGACGATTTCAACGGTCATGTCCACCATTTCGAAAACGCTCCAGTGCTTATGCGCTATACAGTAGGCGAGCAGTTTCTCATAATCGAGCGTCTCCTGGCGCGGACTGGAGACCCGTGCGCAATAAGCGATCAGACCTTCGGGGGTGAGTGTCTGGTTCGCAACCTGGATGAGCGGGGCGGTGACGGAGATAAGGCGCACTTGCATGGGGTATTGGGTAATTTATGTTAGAACTGGTCCCAGCCGCCGCAGACTTAAGCTAAACCATGCCGCAACGAAAGCAAGAAATCGAAGATCAGCTCTTGGAATACTGCAAACTCGACAAGCTGCTGATATATGGCACCCACTGATCGCGGTCATCGGGCGCTGGATCTGGAAATCCCCGGCGCAGGCATGGTTTTCCTGTTTGTTAGTTATTTCCTTGTGGTTGGCAGCGGGCAGGGCGGATGGGGAAATCGCGCCGGATCGCAGCGCGTAGCATTGAGGGGGGGGGTGATCGCCTGCCACGGCCCACCGGCCCTTCCCGCAGTATTGCCGCTCAGTCATCATTTTTTCAGGAGGACCCAAGCGCGGTCCAACCCCTTGCGCAGGATCCAAGCCTGCTCGCGGGCCGACGACTCGGCACGCGCCGCGTTGAGCACCTGTGACTTGCAGCGCCTCACAGGTAACCTCATACAGCGCGGCACAAGCAGCCGCCTCACCTTGATTGAAAAAGGGCACACCCCGCTTGATGGCCAGTTCGATCAGCCCGGCAGGGCTGGGCGCGGCCGCTTCCGTGGTGGCCGGAATGAGCACTTGGTCGATCACGTGGATGATGCCATTGGAGGCTTGGATGTCAGCCGTAACCAGGGTCGCGGAACCGATCCGGACCCGTCCGTCCTCGAATCTAACAGCAACTTTCGATCCCTGCAAGGTGGTGCCCTCACGCAGTTCCAGGGCTTTGGCCAAAGTCACTTGGCCGGCAATCACGTGGTTCTTGAGGATTGCCACAAGCTGTCCACGGTTCTCGGGCTTCAACAGGTTGTCGACGGTCCCGGCAGGCAGTTTGGCAAAGGCTTCGTCTGTCGGTGCCAGCACCGTCAGCGGGCCTTCCCCCGAGAGCACCCCAACCAGGTCCGCAGCGGTGGCGGCGGCCAGCAAGGTTTTGAAGCCGCCCGCAGCCGTAGCAACATCGACCAGGGTTTTGCCACTTTTGGTGACCGCAGAGGCGGGTGCGGCTTCATCGCCGGTCGCCTTCACTGACTCGATCTCCAGCGAGAATGGACCAGCCTTTTTGTCCGCCAGGGTGAATCCGACCGACGTCACCGCCGCCGTGTTGATGGCCTTGAATGGAAGCACCCGCCCGAATGCCTGGAGTTTGAAATCCGTTAGCGGGATCCGGCTTTCACGCCATTCCCCGGCGGTGGTGGGTAGGAAGGCCCGGTATGAGCTTGCTCCCATCTGGCCGGTCACCCGCAGTTCCACCCAATAGGTGCGGCCATCACCGCGCGCTTTCACGAGAATCGCGGACATGCCGGACAAGTCCAGTTTGCGCTCTTGGGTGCGGATCGAGGCAAAGCCGCCATTGTTTTCCAGCGAAATATCGCCGCTGAAAACCAAGGTCCCCTGCTCGGTGCGTTTGAAACCACCCTTGGAGACCCCGCCCATGACACCGTCATTAACGGAAGTCCAGAGCTTCAGCGAATCGGCCGCCGCAAAAGTAGCCAGGTCTTGTTGCGCCGCGAAAAGCGGCAATTGAGTTAAAAGCGCAGCCATGCCGACATGGAGGATCCAGCTGCGGGGCGTTGAATGTGGTTTCATGATTTTCGATTTTTTGGTTGGTTGTTTTGCAGTGGCTTCATGCCCGTCCGACGCTGCCGTCGCCAACGAACATGCGGATCTATCGTAGAGGAATTGTCAAACGTCAAATTTTTTCTCAAATTATTTTCAGGCTGCCGTTCACAGCGCCGATTTATGCTGGTACTGGCTAATTCCCAATGGTCTATGGCTTGAATGTGAAATATTCTGGATTTATTGTTTACACTGATCCGATTTATTGTAGAATATCTGTCAAGAAAATGCCTGACGCCCACCATCCCATTCAACTGGTCTCCCGCCTTACCGGGTTGAGCATGCATGTCATCCGGATCTGGGAGCAGCGTTACAATGCTGTGGAGCCGCAGCGGACCAGCACCAACCGGCGGCTCTATTCGCAGCAGCAGATCGAGCGGCTGAACCTGCTGCGCGAGTTGACCCAAGCGGGCTACAACATCAGCCAGGTGGCGCAGCTTTCCACTGGGAAGTTGCGCAAACTCGTGCGGGAAAATTCCACCAGAATCCCCCATCCGGCGACTGAACACTCAACGACCGCACCGTTCCTCGACGAATGCGTGACCGCCGTCCAGTCCCTTGATGCCCCCGCACTGAACGCAACTCTCAAACGCGCGTCAACCGCACTGGGCGCGATGGGATTGTTGCAGCGAGTAGTCGCGCCACTGGCCCAAACCCTTGGTGCATTGTGGCGCGATGGGACCATTACCGCCGCCCACGAACATTTCGCGTCGGCGGTGATGCGGGTGATTTTGGGCAATGCCGCCAAGTCCTCCGGGGCACTGGAGCATGCGCCCGTTCTGATCGTTGCCACCCCGGCCGGGCAAGTCCATGAACTTGGCGCACTGCTGGTGGCGGCTACGGCGGTGCATTGCGGTTGGCGCGTCACCTACCTCGGTGCCAGTCTGCCGGCGGCGGAGATTGCCGGCGCGGCCCAACTCAGCCGGGCACGCGCGGTGGCCCTGAGCTTGGTCTATCCCGAGGACGATCCGCAACTCGAAGGCGAGTTAGTGCGTTTGCGCGAGGCCCTGCCGCCGCAAACGGCGTTGCTCGTCGGCGGACGCGCCATGTCCGCCTACCCGAAAGCGTTAGATAAAACAGACGCTGTCATGATCGACACTTTGGTACAACTGGGTTCGATTCTGGACGACTTGCGCAAGCCACATAACAAGGTCCCCCGCAAGCTCAAGCGATGAAGGGAATACACCCTGCAAGCCGAACCCGGAATTAAACACAACAACGGCATCTTTCATTAATCTTCCTTGCCACACCAAAGAGCAGGGGCAGGGCAATTGCCCAGGCGATGCCGATACCTATAAGACCTGCTGGCTCAGGCATCTGCGTCATGGCGTGCAGCTTTGCGCCGCTGTAATAGGCTATGGGCCCGCCGACCGCGCCGCAGACCGCGGCAAGTGCATACCGCCCGTGCAACCAGCCCATCGAAACATTGATAGTGGTGGCGAGGTTGACCCACAGCATGACCATCCACAACGCAGTGAAAGGCACCGGGAATAGATCAGGAATCGGGGAGAACGCCCCTGCGGCGACAAGGACCGAATCGAGCACGAACCCCATAACAGCAGCGCATAGCGCGAGGATCAGTTCCGGCCGCCAGGCGGACGACAGCGCAAGATGAAGCGTGAGTCCGAGCGGGACTACGACGACGCTGAGCCATGGCATGCCGTTAGCAGCACCGAGCACCGCTGCGAACCATGCTGCCTGGAATGCAATAATGTTAATGATCTTGTTCATGGTCTGGCGGCAGTTGGCGCCGATGCCGGGATATCCAGAGGCCGCGCGTCCGGCTTCACCAGGATCATCTGGACGTTGTTGATATAGCGTTCAAGGAACGCGCCCTCGCAGTAGCAGAGGTAATACTCCCACATCCTGATAAAGGTTTCGGTATGGCCGAGATTCCGAATGGCGTCGATGTTCGCAAAAAACCGCTCCCGCCAGGCCAGCAGCGTCCGTGCATAATGCGGCGTGATGTCCTCAAGATGCACCAGGCGAAGATCCGATGCTTGTGCCACGGAGCGCGTAATCGCCTCGATGGACGGAATGAACCCGCCGGGAAAGATATAGCGCCGGATGAAATCGACCGAGCGGATTTGCGCCACATAGGCTTGGTCCGTGATGGTGATGGCCTGGAGCGCCATGATGCCGTTGTCTTGCAGGCGATCCGCGCAGACCCTGAAGTAGGTGTCGAGAAAATGGTGTCCCACGGCCTCGATCATCTCGATAGAAACGAGCTTGTCGTATTTACCGGTGAGGTCCCGATAGTCCATGAACAAGAGTTCCACCTGTTGCGCAACGCCTTCCCGGATGATCCGCGCCTTGGCCCAGTCGTATTGATGTTGCGAAATGGTAGTTGTCGTGACCCGGCAGCCGTAGTGCTTTGCCGCATGGATCGCGAACCCGCCCCAGCCGGTGCCGATCTCGAGCACATGGTCATCCGGCGTCAAGGCCAGTTTCCTGCAGATGCGGTCGTACTTGGCTGTTGCCGCGTCCTCGAGCGTTGCGTTGTTGTGCTCGAAGATGTTGCAGGAGTAGGTCATGGTGGCATCGAGCCAGAGGCTATAGAAGTCATTGCCCAAGTCGTAGTGTGCCGCGATGTTCTTTTTACAGCCCGCCTCGGTGTTTTTTCTGATGACATGCATCACCCGGTACAGGGACTGCATGAACGCAGCCAGTCCGCGCTCGATGTCCATGAGCACGCGGCGGTTCAGCACGATGATCCGGACGAGCGCGGTGAGGTTATCGGCAGACCAGAACCCGGCCATATATGCCTCGCCTGCGCCGATGCTTCCGCCGAACGCCAGATCGGTGTAGAATGCCCGATCATATACCGTGATCGTCGCAGTGAGTCCGCCCGTTGTGCCGAAGGTCTGGTGGCGGTCCGCATTTCTCAGGTTAGAGAAGACCGCACTGCGGGCAAGCCCGGTGAGCATGCCCGCAAGGCCGCGCGGCACGCTGCGCATAGCGGTTTTGTGATGGGATGGGATGACGGAACCACTCATGGGATATGACTTCGGAACAAGCGGATATCGATGTTAAGCATGCCCATAGAAAGGAACACCCTTCCTCCAGAGTCGGAAGGCCTGCCAGTAAATACCGATGATCACTTGGAGCGTAATCATCGGATACTTGAGCAGCATCTGCCTGAGCGAGGTTCCGGTCATCTCCCTTCGCTCCGCTGTTAGCTCAGCCTCGAAAATCCTGCCCTGCCCGTCAAAGTTGCTCATCTGGACGTTCACCGTGATTCCCGGTTCGGTGAATGCCCATTCATAGTCCAGTTCCATTGGCATGAACGGCGATACCGTGAAATCTTTCTTTAGCCGGAATTGTTTCTGCTGTTGCGTGCCGATATTGTCCCGTTCATCCACGACATAACAATGAACCTCGCCCCACGGTGTGTTGTGCACCTCTACCACGATGGTCTCAACCCTGCTGCCGGCGGCATCGTAGCAGTAGTAGAAGGTGGCGGGATTGAAGTAGTGGCCCAGATACCGCAGGTGCGTCATCATCCTCACAGGCCCGGCCGGCAGGTTGCCGGTCCTCTGCCGGACCAACTCGCGTACGGCTGCGTCGAGCGTCAGCGACGGGTTGCCAAAATGGTCTTTTCTGCGCAGCCACGCGAGGTTGGCGCCCTTGGTCGACCAGAGCAGCCGGCGGTCGAACACGGTATCCAGTTCTGCCAAGTCCAGATACAGGAAAAAGAGCGAATGGCGGAAGCTGTTCTCCCTTGGTCGGTAACGGGCATGACGGATCACACCTTCATAAATGCAGCTATTCATGTTCAAAGTGTTTGCTCAAAGTAACTGCACGCCGCCAGTGCGCTCTTCACCCCGTCCTCATGAAACCCGTAACTCCAGTAGGCGCCGCAGTAGTGGGTCCGGTTCCTGCCGCTGATCTCAGCGTGGCGCTGCTGTGCCGCTGGCGCGGCCATCGTATACTGGGGATGGTGGTAAACATAGGTGCCGATCACCTTCTCTGCGGCGATTGCACCAGGCAGGTTGAGCGTAACGCAGAACTCCTCGGAGGACCTGATCGACTGTAGGATATTCATGTCATAGGTGAGCACCGCGCGGCCTGATGAATTTCCCGGGATGTAGTAGTTCCAGCTCGCCCAGAGTTTTCGCCGATGCGGCAGGACAGCCGTGTCGGTATGCAGGACGGCCACGTTTTGCTGGTATGGGAACGCGCCGAGAACCTCGCGCTCAGCTGGCGTCGGGTCCGCGAGCAGGGCCAGGGCCTGGTCGCTGTGGCATGCCATTACCACATGATCGAATAGCTCCACGGAGCCACCCGCCGCAATGACCTTGACATGATCCGCCGAGCGCTGCACAGACCGCACAGGAGCATTGAGGCGGATCCGATCCCGGAACGAGGCAATCAGTGGATCGACATAGCGGGCTGACCCGCCGGTAATGACCTTCCACTCGAAGGGATTGCTCACCTCCAGAATGCCGTGGTTCAAAAAAAACCGGGCGAAGGTACATAGTGGGAATTCCTCCACGGCTGCGGGACCTGCTGACCAGATGGCGGCCGCCATGGGGATCAGGAAAAAGTCGAGGAAGCGCTTTGAATATCCGCGGGAACGAAGATACGGTACCAACGGACGCTCATCAGCTCCTTCCTCTATCAGGCGTGTTAACTCTCCCCGCAGGCGCAGGATGTCCCGAACCATGGCATAGAACGACGGGTCTAGCAGGTTTCTGCGCTGGCCGAAGATAGTATTGAGATTATGGGCGCTGTATTCACGGCCCTCGGGCTCGGATCTGAGGCTGAAGGTCATCTGCGAGGGCTGGTACGCCACGCCAAGACGTTTCATGAGCTTCAGGAAGTTCGGGTAGGTGACCTCGTTGAATACGATGAAGCCGGTATCCACGTTGTACCGTTTTCCTGCCCGTTCCACCTCCACCGTATGCGTGTGTCCGCCGATATAGTCGTTTGCTTCGAAAACCGTGATCTCATGGTCCCCGTTCAGGAGATAGGCCGACACCAGCCCGGAGATGCCACCACCGATGATCGCTATTTTCATGTCATCGTAGTATTGTTTTCACTTCAGCCACCGATCGAGATATGCTGCCGCGAGGGTCCCCACGGCGTTCAGGAATCCGCCCCAGCAGATATCGACGAGTGATATGCGGAGCGGCCAATCCCGCAGCAGTGAATAATTCGTCATATCGTAAATGGTGTAAACGATGATGCCGTACAGAGCGCCCCAGCACAGGCTCGATACAACCGGATTATCCGGCGAGACCCGAGGGAGGGCAAAGAGCACGATGCCTGCGGGAATGGCGACATAGACGACCAGGGCCGCCCAGATGACCGGCTGCATCGAATCGCCGGACATCCGGAGGAAACCGCCAAGGTCCTTTTTGTACAGACTGGATGCGAATATGCCGAGCCAGATGAAGTCCAAGGCGAAGAGGATCGGGGGAAGAACAAGCAGGATTTTAATTGAATGCCACATGGTTTGCCTCTGTTTCTGTTGGTTATGTCTTGGGGAGCAGCGGGAAAAACGCGCTTGTCTGCTGCCGGTATTTTTCGAATTCAGGATTGCCTTCATACTTCTTTTCGAGCATGGGGATGCCCGAAACCCTGAGGATCAGAAAGGTGATGGCAAGCGGTCCGATGATGACAGGCCATGCCGCGCCTGCAGCAAGGGCTATCAGATATATTCCCCACCACAGGGTCACTTCACCAAAGTAGTTCGGGTGCCGGCTGTAACGCCAAAGCCCGCGCATGATGATCCTTCCCTTGTGGGCGGCGTCTTGCTTGAATCTGAGAAGCTGCCAGTCACCTATTACCTCAAACAGGAAGCCCATGGTCCAGATGAGCAGGCCAGCAGCATCAAGCATCGTCCAGGGTGAACTATCCGCCATAATGACCGAGGTAACCGGCAGTGCTATGACAAGGAGCAGTAATCCCTGGAGCAGAAACACTTGGAAGTATGCACGGATGTTTGCGTTCCTGCCCCACTCCTGTCTCCATGCGCGGTAGCGTTCATCCTCGCCTTTCACCCTGTTCCGCAGGTAGACATGCAGGGACAAACGCACGCCCCATATAATGACAACCGCCATGACAAGATATGCCCGGGGATTGAGATTCTCACTCACCGCGGCCGCCGCGAGCGCGGAAATCATGAAGCCGGGACCCCATGCGATATCCGCAATGTCGAATCTTGACATAGTCCGGGCAACAAGAAACCAGAGAGTCATATAGATGACGATAATTGCAAGCTGAATAAGCATTACATGCATCATGACAATCCATTGGTTAGGGTGGCGGCCTGCCGCAAGATGAAATCAAACAACATCGACAGGATAATCCTGCAGCCGGCACAATTCAATAAAAATAATGACTGCCGGAAAATCGCCTTGGGGGTTGGCGCGCATGAGCAAGGTGGGGATGCGCGTTCCAATGGCCGGGGATCAAAGCAGTCCGCACGGGATTCACCCGCCGATCGCGGGCATCGGGCGCCTGACCTGGAAACCCCCGGCGAAGGTGTGGCTTTCCGGCTTGTTAGATATCGCTTGGTGGATGGCTTGCGGGAGACCGGATGCCGCGATTGTGTTAGACCGCAGCGCGGGCAGCAGGTCGATTTCGCCGTGGCGGCCGAGGCACGGGCGGAGTTTGCCGTCGGCGGTGAGGCGCAGTTTGTTGCAGGTGGCGCAGAAATCCGCGCAGGTGATCGATCCGATGAAGCCGACCAGCGCGCCGCTGTGGCGCAGACGGAAATACCGGGCCGGGCCGTGGCCGACGGCTTGTTCACTAGCAGGATCCAGTTGGTCATGGGCGGCCAGGCGCGCCATGGCCTCGGCGATGGAGAAAAAGTGATTGTCATTGATCGGTCCGCCGGGCGCGAGAGGCATTAGTTCGATGAAACGCACCGGCATGCCGCGGGCGGCACCAAATTCGACCAGCGGGATGATTTGCTCGTCGTTGATGCCGCGCAGCAGGACACAGTTGAGTTTGACGATCTCGAAGTTGGCGGCGGCGGCTGCGGCGATGCCATCAAGGGCGGCTTGGAGCCGTCCTCCTGTGAGTTTCTGATAGGCGGCGGGATCGAGCGTATCGAGGCTGATATTGATCGAGCGCGCCCCGGCTTGTTTGAGCGGCAGGGCGAGATCTGCGAGGCGGATTCCGTTAGTAGAGATGCCGAGCGCCTGCACTCCGGGCAGGTCCCAGATGCGGCGGGCGATCTCGACGATGTCGTGGCGGACCAGAGGTTCGCCGCCGGTGAGGCGGAATTTCCGGAACCCATGATCCGCCGCACATGCGACAATGCTGACGATTTCATCGGCAGTTAGATGATCATTGCGTTGTGTCCAGCCCGGGTAGTTCACCGGCATGCAGTAGAGGCAGCGCTCGTTGCAGCGGTCGGTGACCGAGATGCGGAGGTAATCGATGTGGCGGCTGAAGGGATCCATGGGGGTGGAGATGCGAATTCAGATGGTCACGAATTTCGCAGCGGCGACAAGCAAAACCACCGCCAGCGAGCGTTTCAAGGCGGGAACTCCGGCTCGCTTGCTGCCCCAGGATGAACCCAACCATCCGCCGATCATCACAACGGGCAGCAACTGCCAGGTAACGGGCGGAATGGCGCCGCCCTTGACGATGAAACCGGAGAGACCGGCCAGCGAATTCGCGAGAATGAAGGCGGCGGAGACGGCGGCGGCGGGTTTTGCCGGGGTCCAGCGGAACAGAATCAGCAGTGGTGTTAGAAAAATCCCGCCACCGATGCCGATCAGGCCTGATAGAAATCCGAGTGACAAGCCGAGCACCAGCAGGGTGGGCCACTGCGGTTCGCGGGTGAGCGTTTCAGCGGTATTGCCACTGAACGCCAGCCGCCACGCCCCGCAGACGAGGGTGGCGGCGACGATGATTTTGAAGATCGGATCGGGGGATTGCAGCCAGCCGCCGATGAATGCGGCGGGCACCGACGCCGCAGCCAGCGGCCAGAACAAGCGGGCGCGGAAATGTTGCGCACGCGCAAACATCACCAGCGCCAGCAACGAAACCGCGATGTTGAGAGTGAGCGCGATGGGTTTCATCTCCACCGGAGCCATGCCCATGAATCCCATAACCGCAAGATAGGCAGACGCCCCGCCATGCCCGACCGAGGCATAGAGCGCCGCCGCGAGAAAAAACGCGCAGCAAAGCACCGGTAGCTGAATAATGGAAAGGATGTCGCACATGCCAGTCACAGTCGTCACTGCGGCGGAAAACTTGTCGTCGTTCCCACATTGCACAAGAAAAACAATTCGCTCGAAGACATGCCCCAGCTTGAAGCGTCCGGCCGCATGGGGATTTCACGCCAGACCTTCAGCCGCATTCTGGCCCGGGCGCGCCAAACCGTGGCCACATGCCTAACCCGGGGCATGGCGGTACGCATTGAAGGCGTGGTGGTACATCTTGACGCCGCCCCCAAAACATGACGAAGCTAACGCAGGCATCCGCAGCCATCATCCACCGGCCGACAAAAATCCCTTTACGGTTTCCGCCCCATGAACGTTGAAATGTTAGCGCGCATCCAATTCGCCTTCACGGCGGCCTTTCACTATCTCTATCCACCGTTGAGCATCGGGCTGGGGGTCGTGCTGGTCATGATGGAGGGGATGTGGCTGCGCACCCGCAAACCGCTCTATCACAACATGGCCCGCTTCTGGACCAAGATTTTCGGCCTGATCTTCGGCTTGGGGGTGGCCACCGGCATCGTGCTGGAATTCGAGTTCGGCACCAACTGGGCCACCTACTCGCGCTTCGTCGGCGATATTTTCGGCAGCGCACTGGCGGCGGAAGGCATCTTCGCGTTTTTTCTTGAATCCGGGTTTCTGGCGATTCTGTTATTTGGTTGGGACAAAGTGGGACGTAAACTCCATTTCTTTGCCACCTGCATGGTTGCGCTCGGGGCGCATTTCAGCGCGGTCTGGATCATTGTGGCCAATTCATGGCAGCAAACGCCGGCGGGGTCCCACCTTGAAATCGGTGGCCAGCCAGTGCCCTTGGGGCACGCTTTCGAAGCCGCCGATCTGGGCCGGGCGCGCATGGTCATCGATGATTTCTGGGGCGTGGTGTTCAACCCGTCGTCGATGGACCGGCTCAGCCACACCTTGGTGGCCGCATGGCTGGCGGGCGCGTTTCTGGTTATCAGCGTGGCCGCCTTCTATCTGATCCGGCGGCGCCACGTCACGTTTGCCGCAACCTCCCTCAAGTTCGGCCTGGTGCTGGCGATGGCCGCTTCGCTGCTATCCCTGGTCACCGGGCATAGCTCCGCAGGCGGGGTGGCCAGGAACCAACCGTCGAAGCTGGCGGCGATGGAGGGTATCTGGCAAACCGGCGCGGCGGCGCCGCTACATCCCTTCGGCTGGGTGGACACAACTCACAGGCACACGGTCGGACCGAAGATTCCGGCGGGCCTGAGTATGTTAGTTGGAGGACGCAGCGATCATGCGGTTACCGGCCTGAATGATATTCCGAGGGATCTGCGCCCGCCGGTGCAGCTGACCTTCCAATGTTTCCATATGATGGTTGCTATCGGATTTGCCCTGATTGCCATGTCGCTGTGGGGCGGATGGCTGTGGTGGCGGGGGAAACTTGCCGACACGGAGCATTTCCTAACACGCTGGTTTTTGTTATTTTCTGTGCCTTTGGTGCTGCTCCCGCAAATCGCCAATCAAGCCGGTTGGTTCACGGCGGAAATCGGCCGCCAACCGTGGATTGTCTGGGGTTACCTGCGGACCAGCGACGGCCTGTCGGTGGTGGTCAAGGCCCATCAGGTGCTGACCTCGCTGATCGGCTTCGGCTTGATCTATCTGCTATTGTTGGTGCTCTTTCTCTTCCTGCTCAATCGCAAGATCCAACATGGTCCCGAGCCGCTGGAAGAAAGCCACGAACTCCCTGACAACTGGCTCAAACAAAGCCGCGCCTGAACCCCTCAAGTTAGAACCCCTCAAGTTATGGACTACAATCTCCTTTGGTTTGTATTGGTCGGCGTGTTGTTCGCCGGTTATGCGATGCTTGACGGCTTCGACCTCGGCGTCGGTGCCCTGATTCTCAGGGTCAAGGACGATGACGAGCGGCGCGTGCTCTACAATGCCATCGGCCCGGTATGGGATGGCAACGAGGTGTGGTTAGTCACTGGCGGCGGGGCCTTGTTCGCGGCCTTTCCGCCGGTTTATGCCACGGTTTTTTCCGGTTTCTATCTGGCATTCATGCTGCTGCTGTTTGCGTTGATTTTCCGGGCGGTGGCCATTGAGTTCCGCAGCAAGGAGCCCTGGTTGTGGTGGCGCCGCTGGTGGGACCGGGGGTTTTTCGCCGGCAGCACCACCGCCGCCCTGCTGATCGGAGTCGCCATGGGCAACATCGTCTGGGGCATCCCGCTCGACGCCAGGGGCGAGTTCGCCGGCACCTTCCTCAGCCTGCTGCATCCATATGCCCTGCTCATGGGGGTGACGACGGTGGTGTTGTTTATGATGCACGGGGCGATCTATCTGCACATGAAAACCGAAGGACCGTTGCAGGCCCGCATCCGGCAATGGATCAACCCGCTCATTATCGCATTCATCGTCTGTTATGCACTGACCACGCTGGCCACCTTGCTCTATGTGCCGCGCATGACCCACATCCTGCGCGAGCAACCGGCGCTGTTTGCGGTGGTGGTGCTGCTGGTGCTGGCGATCGCCAACCTGCCGCGGGAAATCCACCGCGGCCGCGATGGCGCGGCTTTCCTTAGTTCCTGCGCTACCATGCTGTTGCTGATGGCCTTGTTCGGTCTCGGGATGTTCCCCAACATGGTGTACTCGGTGCCGGATCCGGCACATTCCCTAACGGCCTACAATGCGGCATCCACCGAGAAGACCCTCAAAATCATGACCCTCATCGCCGCCACCGGCGTGCCCATCGTGCTTGCCTATACCGCCACCGTTTACTATATCTTCCGCGGCAAAGTGAAAATCGGCAAGGACAGTTACTGAAACGCCGCCAAACCCCGCAGCCGACACCGGAAACCCTCAGTTTGCTGCATCTTTCATTAGCCCAAAGGGGTTTGGTCCCAAAGACCGGGGTTGGAGCACCGCCTATGCACCCGAATCAGCAGGTCACCACATGGTCGTAGCGATGAGTCGGCTTTGGCCGTCCCGGTCTCAGACACCGCCAAGCCACATCGGTTGCCGTTAGGTCCCCGCTGCAACTTGAGACAACCCTGCCGCGCACGATTTCCTCAAGAACATCCGGTGTCATCTGCACGCGGGCGTTGATGATCAGACGAGCGGAGGAGCTGGTCCCTGCATGACCTCGAATGTTGAGAGTGTCTCCCTTGCCAGTCAGGTTTCCAATCAGAAAGCCGTCGTCAGCGACCAGCATGAGTTTCACATGACCGACAGCTGCGCCCCTACTGTCAAAGCATTGGCTCAATCCGCGCAAGAGTCTCTCGGCAAAAACGTTCCACTCCGTCGGTTTCCCACGCAGCGCGAGGGTTGCGTTGAGCCACCCCAGAACCGCCTCGCCTTCCGCGTAAACATCGTAATCCACTGCGGCGACATGCCGTCCGGACTCGGATTGCGCGGCAACCGAATCCAGCCACTCATCCAGTCCATCCCCCGTCTTTGCGCTCACGGCGGAGATTTCCGCGCGGGGATAGGCTTGGGCGAGCCGCTTCTTGAGCACTTCAAGTTCGTCCGCACTGAGCAAATCCGACTTGCTGATGACCACGAGGTCTGCTTCCTCCATCTGCTTGCGGAAGATATATGCTGCGCTGGAATGCAAGCCCGCCGTGCCGCCATCAAGGATGTCAGCGAGTCGCGCGGGATCCGTCATGACTGACAGGGGAGACACCACCAACTCGCTCCGACAGAAATCCTTCAACGGTTGCAAAATGGTCGCTGACAAATCGGTGCAACTTCCCACCGGTTCGGCGATGATCACATCCGCGTCAGCAGCCGTCCTGACCTGGTCCACGGCGTCTAGCAGGCCTTGGAAATTGCAGCAGAAGCAACTGCCGTTGACCTCCGCGACTTTGACGTTATCGCGTGCAAGGAACGCGGTATCGACGAGTTCGGGCGCTTGGTCGTTAGTGATCAATCCCACCCGCAGGCCTTGTTCGGCGAACCTTTGGGCCGCCTCCCAGAGCAAAGTGGTTTTACCGGCACCAAGGAAGCCGCCGACAAGGATCAATCGTGTTTTCATGGTCTGTCTTATTTCGTTGAATCGGGTTCGTCTGATTTGCAATCGCAATTGTCGCCTGGGAAATTCATGGCTGGTTCCAACACTCGCCCGAAGAACCATGACGCAAGTGCGCCGCCGATCAACGGGGAAAAAACATAGACATGCAGGAATCCACCGGAATGGTCTGGAAACGCTGCGTCGCCCCAACCCATCAGCCAGGCGACCATGCGGGGGCCGAGATCGCGCGCCGGGTTCAGGCCGGCCTGGGTCAGCGGCGCGATGAGGCAGATGATCGAAGTCACGGTCAAACCAATGAACACGGGTGCCAGGGCATCGTTCGGACGTCCGACATTGCATCCTTCCGTAAGCGCGAAAACCATCATGACCAGCAAGAACGTTCCGAAAGCTTCCGCCCCGATTGCCAACGGCAACGAAACCGCGGCCGTTGATCCCGGATTAGGATAGAATTCACCGAACATCATCGCTGTTTTGATGGATTCAGGCGTGCCGCGAATAATGCCGTGGGCATTTTCGTATGTGGCGATCGAAGGAGCGAACAGCGCATACAATATCAGCCCTGCAAGAACGGCACCGGCGAACTGCGCACCGAAATATGCCGGCAGCTTCCTTGCTGACATGCGCTTGCTGACAACCATCGCAAGACTGACCGCAGGGTTGAGGTGGGCGCATGACAGATGGCGGGTGAGATAAATCGCGAGCGTCACACCGATACCCCAAGCCAGCGCCACCTGCATCAATCCTTGATGAGCATCAAACAGGACGGATACCGCAACCGATCCGCAGCCGAACAGCACCAGCACAAACGTGCCCAATGCCTCTCCGATGAATTCCCGTTTGTATCTCATGTTTTCCTAATGGCTTGCCCATTGGTATTGTCCGTCTGTGGATACCAGTAGCGTGCGATACGTTCGGGACTGGAACCATCTTGCGCGATGATGCCGTTGGCGAGCACGACGAAGCGGTTGCATACCAGACGCGCGAAATCAAGGTCATGGGTTGCGATGAGCATGGCGGTGTTCAACGAAACAAGTAATTCCGCAGTCTCCTTTTTGCCCACAGGGTCAAGCGCTGCGGAAGGTTCGTCTAACAACAGGAGCGGGGGATTTGAGACGAGCGCCCCGGCCAAGGCGACACGCTGCATTTGACCGTGTGACAAGCGGTGTGGCGGGCGTGCGGCCAGGTCCTCCACGCCGAGCCTTTTCATAACAGGCAACACCCGCTGGCGCGCCTCCACGCGGGGAATGCCCCGGCGTTCCAGGGTGAAGGATATGTCATCCAGCACGTTTGGGAAAAGAATCTGGTCATCGGGAATGCCGAACAGGAAGCCGACGTTATCGCGGATCGAGCGCTCGGTCGTTGTTGACAGGATGATATCACATATCGAGATTTCCCCATCATACGGCACCAGACCCACTGCGGCATAGAGCAGGGTGGTTTTGCCGGAACCATTAAGTCCTAACAGCGCCACGCGCTCCGCGGGCGCGATGTCCAGCGAGATTCCAGTCAGGACCAACGGATCATCCGGGCGGTATCGCACGGAGACATTGCGGAATGACAGGGCGGATTTCATCAGGCATGCAACCAGCGGATTGAGATGCCTGCTCCCAGCGTGAGCAAGGCGGATGTCACGGCGAGTCCATCTATCAAGGAGCAGTTGGCAAGCGATGACCGTGTGAAGAACTCAAAGCCCCGCAGGTCCATCGCAGTGCCAATGCGGTCGGCGCGATTCATGATGCGCAGCAACCAAATGGTGGGCAACGCCGGCAGAAACCGCAGTTTGGCAGCAAGGTCTAACGGCAATCCGCGGATTCGCAGCGCGGTTGAGATGCGTTGCGATTCATTCGTTAGCATGGCCGTCTGATGCGCGATCTGCATGAGGAGCTGGCTGATGATGCGCGGGATTGGCAAGGAGCCAAGGGCCGCGTCGAAATCAGCCATGTCAAGGACTGCCATTGTCGCTGCGCAGACAAACACGCAAGCGGTGCCGCGGAGGCTCATGGCCAGCGGGATTTCCGCCGCAACCAACCATGGGTTGCCCCGGGCAGGCCCGGCACATGCCAGCCAAGGTGTGAGTAGAAATAGAGGCAGAAACAGCGCCATGGAATAGAGGCACAACGCGAGCAGCCTGCTGCCCGGAAGGCCACAAAGCGCCACCCATCCGATGGCCGCACCGCAGCCGATGCAGATGCCCGGCAGTGATGTCAGGGGTGAAACAAGGCACGTGGCGAAGACGAGTGCGCCGCAGACCAGTCGTGTGGGAGGTGCCAGGCGTCGCATGCGGACACGGCCGGAGCCCCATAAATCGGGAAAGGATGTCACAGTGTTATCCGGGCTTGCGTGCGGTTATCAAATAGCGGCTGTCATCATCGTGCATATAGATGATGCGGAACCCATGCATTTTGAGCAGTTTGGCGGTCTCGCTGGCGGGAACCAATATGTCATGGTGGACGGAAGGATGAGCCTGCGCATGGATGCGGTTGACCTCCGACCGGGCGATCAAATGCAGGATGTGCAGAGAACCTCCGGTACGCAACACCCGGCGGAATTCCCGGGTGACAGCGGCCGCATCATGGAAATGTGGCCATGCGGAGAAACATATCACATGGTCCACCGTGCCATCGTCCAGCGGCAGACTGTCAGCCGCCGCGCAATGCCAGGCGACGCGGGTGTCGGTCACTTTGTTTCGCGCCAGATCGAGCATTTTTTCCGCGATGTCAACCGCTACGACTCT